>JASLEQ010000392.1 GCA_030151135.1 Candidatus Sulfotelmatobacter sp.
CGACTGGTGCTGAAAATTGCAGGGCAAGTTTGAGGAGACGGCTGACTTTTCGAGTGCGGGTTGGAACTACGAGTCAGGAGTTTCGCTTTCGAGGGCGGTCAGGGTCTCGTCGTCGACGTCCCACTTTTTCAGGATGCTGAAAATAGTTTTTGAAGCGAAGCCGGCGCGCAGGAGTTGGCGGAAGATGCGGGCAGTTTGCTTGCGGTCCGTAGGCTTTTGCATGCGCTTTTTGCGGAGATAGTCGCGGGCGAGTTTCTCTTCGCTGACCGAGCCGAAGGCGTCGTCGACCGCCTTGTCGATGACGGAACCGTGTACGCCTCGGGTTTTCAATTCGGTGACAACGCGTGCGCGGCCGAACTTCTGATTGTCGCGACGCATCGAGGAATAGTAGGCAGCGTACTTGGAATCGTTGAGGTATCCCTGATCCTTGAGGCGGCGAACGACCAGTTCCACGAGAGTCTCGGCGTATTCGGATTCCGGCTCTTCGACCCTGGCGCGCATCAGGCGCTTCAACTCGGCGACGGTCCGCATGCGGCGAGCGAGCGCACCGACAGCATAGTCATATAAGTCGTCTTCGGAATAGTGCTTCCGGTTGGGACGCGAAAACGGCATGCAGTAACGATAGCGCAGTTTGGGAATAGCTATCAGCTTTCAGCTGTCAGCTTTCAGCTTTTGGCTATCGGCTCTCGGCTTTCGCTTTTGGCTGGCGTAAAGAAAGGGCGCAATTGCTTGCGCCCTTGGACAACTGGTTGGGTATCTTCCGCCTTCTAGCTGTTGCGCTTCTATCGTTTGCTTTTCTATCTTCCGCCGAATCCTGCGGACTGCATGGATTGCCGCGAGATATCCGCTGTGGAGGCGATGCCTTGCATACGCAGCTTGAAGTCGTCGGCATTGGAAGCGTTTTCCAGAGCAGTCTCGTAATTAACGAGTCCGGCCTGGAACAGGTCCCACAAGGATTGATCGAAGGTCTGCATGCCGTACTGCGAAGTACCGGCGGAGATGGCGTCGCGAATGGAGCGCGTTTTTTCAGGGACGAGAATACACTCGCGGATGAACGCGGTATTGATCGCGACTTCGACGGCGGGCACGCGTCCTTCAGCATCGCAGCGACGAACGAGGCGCTGGCTGACGATGGCGCGGAGCACGGCGGCCAGCTGCATACGAATCTGCTTCTGTTCGGGCGGCGGGAAGATGGAAATGACACGGTTGATAGTTTCGACGGCGTCGAGGGTGTGAAGGGTTGAGAACACCATGTGACCGGTTTCGGCGGCGTGCAGCGCGGTCTGAATGGTTTCGAGGTCACGCATTTCGCCGACGAGGATCACGTCGGGATCCTGACGAAGAGAAGCTCGAAGGGCGGCACCGAAGGAGGGAGTATCGACGCCGACTTCGCGCTGATTGACGTATCCCTTCTTGTCGCGATGCAGGAATTCGATTGGGTCCTCGATAGTGACGATATGTTCGGCGCGCGAGGAGTTGACGCGATCGACCATGGCAGCGAGGGTGGTGGACTTACCGGAACCGGTGACTCCGGTGACGAGCACGAGGCCGCGGGGCATGTCGCAAATCTGCTCCACGACTTTCGGAAGGAACAGTTCATCGAGGGCGCGAATCTTGGTCGGGATGACGCGGAGGACCAATCCGACGTTCCCGCGCTGCTGGAAGATGTTCACACGGAAGCGACCGAGACCGGCGACGCCGTAGGCCATGTCGATTTCGGTGGTCTCTTTGAATTTCTGTTTCTGCCGGGCGGACATCATGCTGAAGGCCATGTTCAGCATGTCTTCTGCGCTGATGCGGGGCTGATCGGTCAGCGGCTGCAGCTCGCCGTCGATGCGGAGGTGAGGATAATTTCCCACCTTCAAATGCAAATCGCTGGCTCGCCGTTCGGTCGCAATGCGAAGCAGGTCATCAATATTCATGCGGAGTTCTTCCCGCAAGTCCCATTGCCGCGGGACTCACTGTGGACGCTGTGTAGCATGATCGCCCGAATCGTCACCGCACCCAAGATGACCTAGGTAATGGACCCCAGAATGGAAATTGGACAACGGCGTGGGCTGCCGCAGGTGATGAGCGGCTAGTTGTGGGCGGCGGCTTTGGAGGCCTCGGCCGGAGGATGCCACTTGCGAGCCAGGGTTTCAAGCTGGGCGAGGACCTTCTCGATGTCCCGCATCTTTTCGGTGATTCCGTAGGTGACCGTCGGGGGAATGGTCTGCTGGTAGTGGCGGAAGACGAACCCGGCGTCTTCGAGGGTGCGGAGACGCTCAGTGAGGACGCGCGCGGAGATGCCGTCGATGTTCTTTTTGAGGACTCCGAAACGCATGGAGCCGTTGGAACTCAGGGACCAGAGGATGTGCATGGTCCAGGGGCGCGTCAGAAGTTCCAGAAGTCCGCTGATCGCGCAGGGAGAAGGAATTTTCGCCGCTCGTTTCATAGAGATCTCAGGTGATTGGATGATGCCGGGGACACGGCCGGTTCCTTTCCGATGCATTTGGCACGGAATAGTTATTAAGTTACTCCAAAGTTACTGATATGAAAAGAGAATAAAGTTATTTTTTGTAACCAATGGAGCGATGACTCATCCAAAGAAGTGCTTTTGGAGGGTTCCAATGAAACTGCTTCGCATCGATTCCAGCGCTCGCAAGAACTCAATTTCCCGGCTACTGACTTCCAAGTTTGTGGATGAGTGGCAGCGACAGCATCCGGAGGGAGAAATAGTGGAGCGGAACCTGGCGACCACGGCTCTCCCGCACATCACGGACGAATGGGTCCATGCGGCCTATTCGGATCCCGCGAGCCACACGACCGAACAGAAGCTGGTGCTCGCGACATCCGACGCCCTGATCCGGGAGCTCCGGCAAGCAAACCAGATCGTGATTGGAGCACCGATGTACAACTTCGCGATCCCGGCGCCGCTGAAGGCCTGGATTGATCAAGTAGTACGAGCGGGTCAAACCGTGTTGTTCGGTGCGGCGGGACCGAAGGGGCTGCTCGAAGGGAAGAAGGTGTATGTCATCACGTCGCGTGGAGGAGCATTCCGTCCGGGCACGCCGACGGAACGCTTCGATTACCAGGAGCCCTACTTGCGGCACATCCTCGGCTTCATAGGGCTGACGGATGTGACGTTTATTCATGCGGAGAACCAGAAGCCCGGGGCGCAGGGGGAAAGCGGGCGCGACGCTGCGATCGCGGAGATACGGCGAGCGACGGCCGAGGTTTCGGTGAATGCAGTGCAGTGACAAGCAACAAAATTCAATTCCATTTCGAAAGGACAATATATGGCAAGCGCTGTTAACAGTTTCTCGAATCGCTCTGGAGCCGTGGCCGCAAGTTCGGTGTCGGCGCCGGTCATCTTTCTCGGCCGTCTGCTGTTCACGGTGATTTTCCTGATGGCTGGATTCACTCACTTCATGAAGCAGACGATTGGCTTTGCGGCGTCACAAGGAGTACCGGCGGCATGGCTACTGGTGCCGGCGGCGGGCATTCTGGCGCTGCTGGGCGGGCTTTCGATCCTGCTTGGTTATCGAGCGAAGCTGGGCGCGTGGCTGATCGTAATTTTTTTGATCGGGGTCACGCCGATGCACAAGTTCTGGGGGATCTCGGATCCGATGATGCAGCAGATGCAGATGATCATGTTCCTGAAGAACCTGGCGATGATGGGAGGCGCGCTGTTCCTGACGCAGTTTGGCTCCGGGCCATGGAGCCTGGACAGGCGGAGCTAACCGGTGAAGGGTTCCCAGGTCCCGCAACGACGGCGAGACCTGGGGAAGTTCGATCCGAACGACAGGAGAAGCTAGGCAGCGGTTTCAGCAGGGGCCTGAGGAACGAAAGGCTCGTCGTAACTGCCGCCGTAGATCGAGGGAACTTTCGATCCCATGGGGCGGAGGTAGGTAGCCAGCTCGCCGCGGTGATGGATGCTGTGGTTGTTGAGGAACCCGAGGTAGGCCACCGCGGGCAGATTGAAGACGCCGAAGAACTCGATGGGAGTGGCGAGTTGCTCGGCGGTCATGGCCTGGACGCGGGCGATTCCGCGCTTCATGTTTTCGTCGTACCAGGCGACGACTTCCGCGGAGGTTTCAGGCTTTCGCTCGGGTGATTCCATTTTGAATTGCAGATCGGCGATGCCATCGAGGAACTGGACGTCGGTGTTCGCGATGTGCCATGCGAGTTCTTTGGCGGTGCGGGCGTTGGGGTCGGGACGATAGTCGGACTTGGCGTCAGGCACAGCGGCGATGACGCGCTTGGTGATATCCACTTCGCGGGCGATGCCATCGAGCATCATGGCGGACATACCGAGAGCAAAATCGGGAGTGAGTCCTTGGGACATAGAATTCTCCTCTAAACTGTTTTGTTATTTCCGGGCTAAAGACGCCGAAGGGCGCGGCCGTAAAGCCGCGCCCCTGGATCGAATTGACGGGAGAATTATACCCCGACAGGCTGCTTGCTGCGGACGGGGACTGGGGTGAGCCAGCCGTGGCGGTCGTTTTTCTCACCGCGCACGATGCCGTAGAACTCCTTCTGCAAGAGCTTGGTGATGGGGCCCATCCCTGCGCCGGTGCCAATCTTGATTTTGTCGACGGAGCGGATTGGCGTGACTTCGGCGGCGGTGCCGGTGAAGAAGACTTCGTCGGCGATGTAGAGCATCTCGCGGGGAATCATCTGCTCGACGATGGGAATGTTGAGATCGCGCGCGATTTGCAGGATCGAGTCGCGGGTGATTCCCGGCAGGACGGAGTTGCCGAGCGGGGCGGTGATCAGGCGATCGCGATGGACGATAAAGAGATTTTCCCCGGACCCTTCGCTGACGAATCCACTCTTATCGAGAGCGATGCCCTCGACGTATCCGTTGGCGATGGCCTCCATCTTAATGAGCTGCGAGTTCATGTAATTGGCGCCGGCCTTGGCCATGGCGGGCAAGGTGTTGGGAGCGAGGCGGGTCCAGGAGGAGATGCAAACGTCCACGCCTTCGTTATCGCCGCTAAGGTACTTGCCCCACGGATAATTGACGATGTAGACCTCGATGGGGCAGTTCAGTGGATTGACGCCGGCGTCGCCGTATCCGCGGAAGACGATGGGGCGGATGTAGCAGGGCCAGGCGCCATTGTGGCCGACGGTCTCGAGCATGCCGCGGACGAGTTCGTCGCGGGTGAACGGGAGATCCATGCGATAGATCTTGGCGGAATCGACGAGGCGCTGCATGTGTTCGACGGCGCGAAAAATGGCGGGGCCGCTGGGGAGGTCGTAGCAGCGGATGCCTTCAAACACCGAGGAGCCATAGTGCAGCACGTGGGACATGACGTGGACGGTCGCGTCGTCCCAGTTGATCAGTTTTCCGTTATGCCAGATCTTGTCGGTCTTGGTGATGGCCATGAGACTCCTAACGAATGATGAAGTAGCAACGAGGGGGAATCCTTCCGCCGGCAGGGAGAATCTGAGGCGCGAACCCAACCCACGTTACAGATCATTATAGCTGACGGGATTTGCGGTTCCTGGGCTGCGGAGTGGGAGAAAAATCTGCTATCAGCCTAACTGGAATGGGGAGATGGTGAATGTGAGAAGCAGCATGAGGGCGGCAAGGACGGCCCAAACCCAGCGGTTGGCGGGCAATTCGGGATAGTCGGGAGCCTGTTGCTGGCGGTAGGTGAAAACATTCATCACGATGATGAGGCCAGCCCAGAGTCTCCAACTGACCTGGACGCGGGCGAGGTACACGATAGCAATCACGGTGAGCCAAGAGATGATGCGGTGGGCGCGCGGGGCGAGGGCGTAGACGATGTGGCCGCCGTCGAGCTGGCTGCTGGGGAGAAGATTGAGAGCGGTGGCGAACATTCCCACCCAGGCGGCAATGGCCGTGGGATGCAGATAGACGCGGGATAAAGGAATACCGGCGATGCCATGGCCGGGAGC
>JASLEQ010000447.1 GCA_030151135.1 Candidatus Sulfotelmatobacter sp.
CGCCAAAGTTCTCGATTTCGGCCTCGCCAAGATAACTTCGGCCCCTGAAGTTGCCGGAGCACAACCAACCGTAACGGTCGCAGAAGAGCACCTCACCAGTCCAGGTAGCACCATGGGAACCGTTGCCTACATGTCTCCCGAGCAGGTGAAGGGACAGCAACTCGACGGCCGCACCGACCTCTTCTCCTTCGGCGTCGTTCTTTATGAAATGGCAACGGCCAAGCTTCCCTTTCGCGGCGACACGTCCGGCGTCATTTTCGACTCCATCCTCAACGCCGTTCCGGTTGCCCCGGTTCGCCTGAATCCCGACATCCTCCCCAAACTCGAAGACATCATCACCAAGTTGCTCGAGAAAGATCGCGATGTTCGTTATCAATCTGCCTCTGAGCTGAAAGCCGATCTCAAGCGCGTCAAGCGCGATACCGATTCCCAGCGGATGCTCGCCGCATCGGGCCACAGCATCCCTCGACCTGCCAGTAAACGCGGGCCATGGATTGCAGCAGCAAGTGTGGTCATCATCGCCATCCTTGCGTTCGTCGGATATCGCTTCTACAACCGCACTTCGGATTCCACGAACTCCCAGGCAGCGGGGATGAAGCCCACCGCCGAAACCATGGCCGTCCTTCCCTTTCGCGATATCTCGGCCAACGCGGGTGACGACTGGGGCCTGGGCATCACTGACGCAATCATCAGCCGCCTGGCATCGCTTCAGAATCTCGCTGTCCGGCCGACAACCTCCGTCCTCAAATACGTGAAAGAAGCGCCCGACGTGTCTGAAGTCGCCAGGAATCTCGGCGTAAAAAACATTCTCGAAGGAACTTATCAGAAGTCGTCGAACATGATCCGTGTGTCGGTGCAGCTGATCGACGGAAGCACCGGCAACACCAAGTGGTCACAACGCTACGACCTGAAAAACGCTGATGTCCTGAGTTTCGAAGATGAAGTCGCGAACCGCGTTGTCGAAGGATTGAAAATCCAGATTTCTCCCAGCGAACAGAAATCCATCGAGAAGCTCGCCACTTCCAATGTCGACGCCTACAACGATTACCTCGAGGCTCGGTTTTACTTCAACCAATATTTCCTCGATTCGCGCCTCGAGAGTCTCGAGCGCGGCGAGAGATCGTTGTTGCATGCGGTCTCACTCGATAACAACTTCACCGACGCGTACGCTCTGCTCGCTCAGCTTTATTTCATTCAAGGAGCAAATTTCGTCGAGGGTGGTGCGGAGAACCTGAAGCGTGGCGAAGACGCCGCCAAGACTGCTTTGAAGCTTGATCCCCGTTCCTCCCAGGGACTCATCGGCCTTGGCGCGAAATATGCCGAAGAGGGCCGAGAGGACGAAGCCATTCGAACCCTTCGCGAGGCTGTCGCACTCGCTCCCAACAATCCGCTCGGGTGGGACATGCTCGGTTATGCCTACTATTACTCCGGACTCAACGAGCTCGCCGAGGCTGCCTATGTGAAAGTCCTGGAGTTGAATCCAACGCCGCCGCGCAATCACTGGATGCACGCCCGCGCCCTTTGGTATCTGGGCAGGCCGCATGAGGCGGAACTGGAAATGCGCGCTGCCGTCGATAAGAATCCAGATCAATTTAAGGCTCTGGCCTATCTTGGCGTCTTCATTTATTACCAGGACAGGATCAAGGAAGCCGAATCCATCGTTGATCGCGCCACCGCACTCGCCGGCAATTCCACCGACGACACCGCCAGCCTGTTCGCCGGCTTCGTCTACGCCTCTCAGAAGGAACGGCAGAAAATCAATCCCGGTATTCTCGAGCGCCGTCCAGAACAGATGATCGACGGCGATGGTGCATATTGGACCGCAGGCATCCACGCTCTGCTCGGCGACAAGCCCCATGCAATTCTCTGGCTGAAGCGCACAGCCGCGTTAGGCAACGTGAATTATCCGTTCTTTCAACAAGACAAGAATTTCAACAGCTTGCGCAGCGACCCGGACTATCAGGCCATCATGACCGGCATTCGACAACGCTGGGAGGCCTACCGGAACGAATTCGAAACCCGGCCGTAATAAGATTTTTTTCCGAACCCTGTCGTCCTCACCGTCTCTGTCTTGTAATTCCCGCCGCGAACGATAATCAGAAACAAGGCGATGACTGAGTCTCCCCTCGCGTGTTTGGGTCACGCTAATCTGTGACCGTGCTCACGGAAGTTCCGAATATTCGTTGAGAGACTAGATTAGCCGCGATCTCTACCAAGCCTCCATGAGCTCAGAGTCCGATGGAGGCTTCGTTTTCGTGCCGGACCAGTGCTCAGTGCCAGCATCCGGAAACAAGGATCTTTGAAAAATCAGAATAGAAAGGCGATCGCTTCCTGCGTGACAAATGAGCGCACCCGAGCAACGCACAACAGGTCTAACTCGGAACCCGGGTACTCGGGACTCGGGATTCGGAACTCCCCGCTCGAAAAGCATCTCCTTTGTTTCCAAGATTTTACCCGTAACTCATTGCAGCCCTAGGATTAATTCGGAATTTTCTCCTAACTTGATGATTCCAGAGAACCGGGGGGAGGGGGGTACCCTCCGAGGGCTAAGATTTGCCTTCCCTTCTGTGATTTAGATCACAGATTCTTTCTCGCCCTCCCAACTACTGTAAGCAAGTAATCCTTCTCCTTTTGTGAGGCTTTTTATGTCGATTGTTGCGCCCTCCTCCGCCCGCGTTCTGAACTCCAAACTGGAATCGAAGATCATGAGCGCCGAAGAAGCCGCCTCGCTGATCCATTCTGGCGATCAGATTGGCATGAGCGGATTCACCGGTTCCGGATATCCCAAGGTAGTTCCGGTGCAACTCGCCAAGCGGATCGCCGACGCTCACTTCCGCGGTGAAAAGTTCCAGGTCAGCGTCTTTACCGGAGCATCCACCGGCCCGGAACTCGACGGAGCGCTCGCGCTCGCAGGCGGAGTTCATCTGCGCCTGCCCTATCAGTCCGATCCTGAAACGCGCAAGCGTATCAATGCAGGCGAGATGGATTACATGGACATCCATCTCAGCCACGTCGCGCAATTCGTCGAGTACGGATTCCTGGGCAAGCTCGACGTCGCTCTGATCGAGGTCACCGCGATTCTGGAAGATGGACGCGTGATTCCCAGCTCCTCTCTCGGCAACAATCGGACGTGGATCGATTGCGCCGAGCGCGTGATCCTCGAAGTGAACTCCTGGCAGCCCGCCGCACTCGAAGGCATGCACGACATTTATTACGGCCTGCAATCGCCTCCCCACCGGCAACCGATCCCCCTCACTTGGACAGGGAAACGAATCGGTTCGCCTTATCTGACGATTCCCTCCGACAAGATTGCCGGAATCGTGCTGACCGACTCGCCGGATCGCAACAGTCCCTTCAAAGCTCCAGATGCGGCGTCCAAGCGCATCGCCGGACACATCCTGGAATTCTTAAGCTGGGAAGTGAAGAAAGGGCGCATGCCCGAGAACCTGCTGCCGCTGCAATCTGGCGTCGGCAATATCGCGAACGCGGTGCTCTTCGGATTAGAGGAAGGTCCGTTTGAAGGACTCACTTCTTACACAGAAGTCATCCAGGACGGAATGATCCGGCTGCTGAAATCCGGAAAGCTGGAATGCGCTTCCGCAACCGCATTTTCACTCAGCCCGGAAATGCTGAACGAAGTGAATGCCGACATGGCAACGTATCGCGAGAAGATCGTGCTGCGCCCGCAGGACATTTCCAACAATCCTGGAATCATCCGCCGCCTGGGCGTGATCGCGATGAACGGCATGATCGAAGCCGACATCTACGGCAACGTGAACTCGACGCACGTCATGGGATCGCGCATTCAGAACGGCATCGGCGGATCCGGAGACTTTGCCCGCAACGGTTATCTCTCGATCTTCATGGCGCCATCGCAGGCAAAGGGCGGAACTATTTCGACGATCGTGCCCATGGTCTCGCATGTCGATCACACCGAGCATGACGTGCAGGTGGTCGTAACCGAACAAGGCTTGGCCGATCTGCGCGGACTCTCACCAAAAGAGCGCGCCAAGCTGGTCATCGAGAAATGTGCGTCGCCGGACTATAAGCCGCTGCTGAAAGATTATCTTTCACGCGCCGAATCGCTCTCCTACGGCAAGCACACGCCTCACCTGCTGACCGAATCTCTCGGATGGCACAGCCGCTATCTGCGGACCGGCAACATGCGGAAGCAAGAAGAAAACTAGAAACCGTTCCAGGTTTCGAGCTTCAAGTTCACGAACCCAGGTTTCGTCCCTTCCGAACTCGAACTCGTTGTCCGCCTCACACTCCACTCATAGCCTTATCCATACGTGTCCTCCAGTCAGATTTGCCTACTGGGAATATCCCTATTGACAGGACCAAGTCTCTGGAGGACTATTCATCCGTTTTATTAAAACGCTTCAATTCAGGAGGCGCCATGGGTACCCTCGGCTCTGGCTCTTTCGCCCACCAGTTGTGCAAGATTTTCAGCTTTGAACTCACACTCCTTCTCGCGGCTGGTATGGCTTACGGAGCCACGAGTAGCGCGTACATTCGGGTCAACCAGGTTGGCTACACTACCGCCGCCAGCAAACGCGCATATCTTATGTCGACCGCGGCGGAAACGGGAGCCACGTTCGCGGTGAAGTCCGGCGCAACCACGGTGTACTCCGCCGCTATTGGCGGCAATCTCGGCAAGTGGGGCAGCTTCAGTTACGTGTATGCTCTCGACTTCGATTCCCTTTCCACAGTGGGCACCTACACGATTTCGGTAACATCCCCCGTTGCCGCCAAGTCGCCTTCGTTCAAGATCGATTCGCCGACGAATGTCTACTCAACGCCGCTGGCGAACTCTCTCTACTTTTATGAGTCGGAACGAGATGGTCCCAACTACATTCCAAACAGCCTCCGTTCCGCTCCTGGCCACTTGAACGATGAGAGCGCCAAAGCGTATCTCACGCCGACATTCAACAAGAACGACAACTCCGGACCTCTGACTGCCACAGGAGCTACGCTCGACGCCTCCGGCGGGTGGTGGGATGCCGGCGACTATCTGAAGTTTGTGGAAACCCACACCTACACCGTGGCATTGATGTTGGCGGGCGTGCGGGACTTTCCCGGGCAGATGGGTTCGGGATCGGCCGCATCGAACTTCACGTCGGAGGCCCGTTTCGGGCTCGACTGGCTGCAGAAAATGTGGGTCGACAGCAGCCAGACGCTCTATTACCAGGTTGGAATCGGTTCGGGCGGACGCAACTTTACCGGTGATCACGACATCTGGCGGTTGCCGCAAGCCGACGATAACTGGCAAAGCTGCGTTGCACCTTATGAATACATCTGCCATCGCCCGGTTCTTTTGAATAGTGCTGGAGGATCTGGAGCCGCGATCAGCCCGAACATCGCCGGACGTTTAGCTGCCGACTTTGCGCTTTGCTACAAAGTGTTCGCGGCCAGCAATGCCGCGTATGCCAATCAATGCCTGTTGTCGGCAGAACATGTGTTCGATCTGGCGAATACCGCGCCGAGCGGCAATCTGCTGACAGTGGGCCCGTACGATTTCTACCCGGAGGTGGAGTGGCGGGATGACATGGAACTCGGAGCGACCGAATTGTATTTCGCCTTGGAGGGCGCGAGCGGTTTGCCAAGCGGTCTGCCGCATACCGATCCCACGTACTACTTGCAAAAAGCCGCCACTTGGGCGAACGCATATATCACCGGGCCGAACGATGCAGCCGATACGCTGAATCTTTACGATGTAAGCGGCCTGGCGCATTACGAGTTGTATCGCGCGTTCCAGCTCGCCGGAAATCCGGGCGGACTGGCAACCACCGAAGCGGCGTTACTAGCCGATTTGAAAAAGCAGCTCGACAAGGCTGTCACCCAAGCGGGAACCGATCCGTTCGGATTCGGTTTTACGTGGGCCAATTGGGACACTACTTCGCATGGCGGCGGCCTGGTGGTCATGGCCAATGAATACGATTATCTGACCAGTTCCACGGCGTATGCGAAGTATGGCACGCGGTGGCAAGCGAACGTGCTGGGCGCGAATGCCTGGGGCACTTCGCTCATTGTTGGCGATGGCACCACGTTCCCCCTTTGCATGCAGCACCAGGTCACGAACCTCGTGCCCGTACCCCCGAACGGACCACCGTACCTTTTAGGAGCGGTGGTGGAAGGGCCGAATTCCGCGGCCACAAAAGGCAGCCTTACGAACATGGTGGCTTGTCCACCCAATGGAGTGGATCAATTCGCCGCGTTCAACGGAAACGGGTCCGTCTTCAAGGACAACGTGCAGTCCTATGACACGGTGGAACCGGCGATTGACCTGGCGGCCTCCTCGTTCCTGGGCTTCGCATGGGAGATCGCAGGATCGCCGTCCGGAACTCCGTAGAACTCGCTCCCAATCACTTCGAATTCACGATCCCACTTTTCCCAACGCGGGAGAAGTGGACAGCCATTCCATGAAATACCGGAACACTCAGAGCCTTTGTTCAAGGAGAACCATATGACGAGAAAGCTGCTGTTGGCAGTTTCTGTAGCTTTGTTTGTTTTGGGGCTGTTCGGCGGAGCCCCGAGTGCAAACGCGCAGTATCAAATGCAAGTCTACGGGGCCTGGCATTGCTACACCGACGCGTGCAGTTGGGCGTCGGTGCCGAACATGACCACATTCGACACGGACAATCGCTGGCTGATCGATCGCAATATGGACGGCACGTATCACCCCTCAGTGAATGTGGTCGTGCTGAGCTTTGTCGATCCAGTGAAGCTGATGAATCTCACCACAGACTCGACCGACACGAATGGAATTCCCATCGGCATGAACACCGCGGTGATCAATTACTTTCAGAGCCGCGGAGTGCGCGTGATGATGTCGATTGGCGGCGCAAGCTTTACGTCGCATTGGAATAAGGCCCTGGGCAGCAATCCCACTCAACTCGGGATCAACGCGGCCAATGCGGCCAAGCAGTTCAATGTAGGGATGGAGATCGATTACGAAAACAGCAGCAGCCCGAACCTTACCGGACTGCAGCAGTTTGTAACCGCCTACCGATCGGTGGTGGCCTATGATGCGACAGGCTCCAACTACGCCGCGCGCCTCACCATCGACATCGGGGACGGAGATACTTATCTCACTAAACTTGCCAACTATGCCGTTACAAACTGGCTCAAGACCAGCGCGCCCGTGCTGGATTATGCCAACGCAATGGTGGCGTCACAAAAGACCGGGGTCTCAACCCTCGAGTCGGGATGGCAGCAACACGTCGACGGGCTTTCGGGATCCGTTCCGCCCATGGCTCCGGCAAAGTTGACGGGCAGCCTGTGGCTGATTGGGACTGGAGCAAACTGCGACAACTTCAGTAACTCGGATCAGAACACGGCATTCAGCTTCGTCGAGAATCTTGCGCCCGCTGGAGCGGGCACTACGACGGGTATGCTCGGATCTATGTTCTGGGCCGCGGGTTGTCAGGGGAATGGGACGGGATGCACATTCCCGCCCGATACCTGTCAGAACGGCATGGGAGGCGCAGCCACGGCCTTCAACATTCCCATACCAATGCCAGCGCTGCGGCAGAACTGATGGTTTAGCCGAAAGGCATTTCCTGACTTTGCAAACGGAATAGAGCGAGCAATGGCGGGATTGCCTTACGTACAGCCACTCGATGCAGCACGCACGTGCTGCTCGCGCTCGACGGGGCGGACCCTTCTGTTGCGCTCAGGGCAGGCGTCCGCCCTACAATTTCTCAGCGCGGCCAGAGCCAGCCGAAGGTTCCCGCCATCAACAGCGCATACACGACGCCGTCGATGACTTCTTTCAAAACGAAGCCCCAGGGATAGCCCTTCCAGATTACGTTCGCGAGCGGCCCCAGACCAAAAGCCACGAACGCCACTGTTCCTACGACCCGAAAAACCGCAAGGTACTGTGCTCCCGCCGGAACGGTGTGGGCCGCCAGATACGCGACGAAGAACGCGATCACCAGGCAGTAGCCAAACCACAGTCCCAGAAACTTCGGAATGAATGGCTGTCCGTTTGGGAACACGATCATCATGCCCACCGGACCTTGATTGTATTTTTCGATCGCCGCGGGTGAATTCATCTCCTTGTGCGTGCAGAAAGGGAAAACGTAGAGACCCCGCTTGATGCCCGCGGTCCGGAGAGCGGCCCGGGTGGTCTCCTCTTCCGGCAATTGGCCGTAATCACCGTGGTGATAGGGCAGCAACATGTGCATGACGGAGCTTGCGATGAAGACGATCACCGCTGATAACACAATGGGTAGCCAGAGACTGGCAAGAAATGTCATAGAGCCTCCTGGGCGAAGCTGAATGTATCAACGGGAGGCTATCTTCGATTCGGAATGCGGTCAAGGCCGATTCACGAAACTTTACCGGCAAATAAATGCTGCGGCCGCGTTCCATGGCATAGCGCTGGAGCACCCGATCCCATCAATCCACGGATGGCATTCCGGCATCCAAGGAACAAGATGACAGCAGAGAGAAATCCCGCCCACATTCAAGTGATTCATTCCGAAGAGCGCCTGCCGGAATCCGCTGAACTGAAGCAATGGCTTGCAGCATTGCTCGAGCGCAACGGCAGCGACCTTCTTCTCGTGCCAGACGCTCCGGCAGCGATCCGGGTGGAAGGCATGCTGGCTGCGATTGGAGATCGCGCGCTCAGTGGAGAAGAAATCGAAGCGGCGGTATTGCCTGCCATGGCGGCACATGCGCGCGAGGAGTACCGGCAGTTTGGGATTGCCGACTCGTCGTACCGCATCGAGGGACTCGGCAGATTTCGCATCAATCTGCATCGCGAACGGGGACGGGCCGCCGCGACCTTTCGCGCATTGCCCTCCCAGGTTCCGCAATTAAGTGATCTGCACCTTCCTCCCGGAGTTGCGGGGATCTCCGGACTGCAGCGCGGATTGGTCATCATTGGCGGGGCGACAGGATCGGGCAAGACGACTACGCTTGCGGCCCTGGTGAATGAGATCAATCAGCGTGAGGCGCGGCATATCGTCACGATTGAAGATCCAATTGAATACGAGCATGTCCATAACCAGAGCCTGATCGAGCAGGTCGAGATTGGAGTCGACGCGCCCGACTTCCCGACCGCTCTGCGCGCCGCGATGCGGCAGGCGCCGGACGTGATCGTGGTTGGTGAAATGCGCGATTCAGAGACCGCGCGAATTGCGCTTTCCGCAGCCGAGACTGGGCACCTGGTGTTTACGACTCTGCATACCACCGACGCCGCGTCGACGGTTTCGCGCATTGCCGATTCCTTCCCGCAAGAGCGGCAACACACGGTGCGGGCTGAGATGGCGATGGCCCTCGCCGCAATGCTGACACAGACATTGATTCCCAGGCGAACCGGCGGACGCGTGCCAGCCGCCGAGTTGCTGATGGTCGGATACGGGGCGCGACAACATATTCGGAAGAACGCGCTGCAGCATCTGCACCAGGAAATCACCATCACGCGCAAGCAGGGATCGTTCACCCTGGA
>JASLEQ010000463.1 GCA_030151135.1 Candidatus Sulfotelmatobacter sp.
CGCTTTCCTATACATCTACCAACAAGGTGTACAACGGAAAATTTCGGAAGATCAAAGTGGCATTGGCTGAGAAACATAAGGGATACAGGCTGCACTACCGCCAGGGATATTACGCGGAGGCGGAAAAGGACGCGGCTCCAGATGCGGACCTTGCGCGCAGCACCCGGATCATGGCGATGCAACACGCGTCGCCACCATCGCGGCAAATTCTGTTTTCGGCGACGGTTGCGCCGCAGGGCAAGAAGCAGAAAATGAATCGGGCGCAGATTACGGAAGTGATTCCGGCTGCAGATCAGAAGTCCCCCTTAGCCGCTCCCGTGGAAGTGCAACATTACACGATCGACTATTTGCTCGATGGGTCCGCGGTCCGGTTCGTTCCGCAGAAAAATGGCACATATCGCAGTGTGCTTACACTGATGGCGGCTTCTTTCGATAATCAGGGCACCATGCTCACCGCGGTCTCACATGTAGGAATCAGCAATCTGCAACCTTCGGTCTATGGTGATGCGATCGGCGGGAAGATCGTCCTCCACGAAGAGGCAAACGTCCCGGTACAATCCGCGTGGCTGCGCCTCGGCATTCAAGACCAGATGAGCGGGCGTATTGGCACGATCGAGATTTCGTTGCCGGTTCCAGCACTCCCCAATGCAATCCGCCGAGGACGGCAAAAACTACCTGAGATCGAGAAAGATTAAGTAGTGGCGCGTCTCCCCCTAACCACTAAGTCAACTCCAGTGGTAGAACCGGGACGTCAGCGGAAGATCAACTCGCATGGCGGGAAACTCCGGGTGCGGTCAGAGTTCTCCACCCAGACCTGGGCGTGTTCGGCGTCCGAAATCCGCCCGAGCTAATGACTTAACTCCTTGGCGGCGGCCGCCATAACTGGTTCGTTGTCGTTGCGATCAACGAATAGCCGCGTACTCCTGTTTTTCCTCATCGCGCGCTTTTCGCGAAGCCGGAGCATCGGTTTTTCGACCAGATAATAGGAGAGCGACGCCGCGCCTGCGGCGAAAAGCATGAAATACCAGGGGCGGGCGCGATGATTGAACACAAAAATCTGCTGCCAAAGGTAGAGGCTATAACTGATTTTTCCCAGCCAGACCACCGGGGCGATATTCAGCAGCCGGTATGGTGTTTGCATGACGTGAAGCAAGAGACCGGCAATCGCCAAATAAAGACCTGGCAGTAACAGGAAAAGGATGACGAGTGTCCGCGTTCTGCTTACTCCCTCAAACGGGGGAATGAACACTATCATCATCAATAGCAGAAAACCGAGTGGCTTCGGGACCACAGGCAGTTTCGAGGCGAAGATTGCAAGCAAGCACCCGATCGCCAGATTGTCGGCGACTGCGAAAAAAGTATGGGTGACGACGCCTGGATAGTGAAGCGCGTAGAGCGCGAGCTGGCAGAACGGTCCAAGCGCAACAACCGACAGCAGAATCTTGATGCGGTATGCGTACCACTTCTTCAAAACCCCAGGCCATAGCAAGTAAAACTGCTCTTCCACGCTGAGCGACCACAAATGCCCAAAGAACATGGGCCTGGTTGGATCGAAGTCCGCCAGGTAAAAAACTGCCATCAACGCGTGATACCAGGTGTACTGGTGCCGGCAGGTGATCAGCACGATTGCCAGATATACCGTGGCGGCCGGGAGAATACGGTAGGCACGCCGAGTGTAGAATTCCCCGAGGCTGATGGTCCCGGTTTGGGTCCGCTCCGATAACAGCAAGGTCGTAATGAGGTATCCCGATATGACGAAGAAGATGCGCACGCCCAAGAACGCGTAGCTCATCGCGATCGGAACATTGTGCGTTCCGGCCCAATGGCCGAAGACCACGAGCAGAATTGAAACGGCGCGCAGTCCGTCCAGGGAAGGAATTCGCTTCACAGTGCGCGATCATAACATCGAGGCAAGCAGCGGGAATAGATCGCCGACTCGAGGTGCTGCAACCCCAAGGGATTCGGTTCAGGAAGGTCAATTCTCGGTTCGAACTAGCGCGAATTGGTCCGCGCTTCGTTTGTCCGAACGTCCGAGTCCAAGCGCTTCACGCAGTATGAGGTGCCCGGGAGCAAAGTCCATCCATCTGGAATTGCCTGGGTTCCTGCGGGACACTCTGTCACGATGATTTCCGCGTGAGCCTGACGAAATAACCGATAGACCTGCTGCTGCACATCTGCGGAAGAGTTCCAGAATTCTCTGGGACCGTGCCCCATGCCCATAATTTCAGCCACAATCTTCACTTTCGCGAGCCGGGCCCAATACGCGCCGGTGCCATCGCCGATAATGCCCACCTTCATGCCGGGGGTGACGCTCATCAAGGCCAATTGTTGAGCGGTAGTAATATCCATCAATGTGGAATTGGGGCCAACCCCGGGAATCGCCATATGGTGCGTCAGAATGCGCACGGTGTAGTCGGCTGTAGCCGACATCATGGTGATAAAGACGGCAACGGCCACAATCTGCGCGCTCTTTTGTAGTTCCGGCCGAATGCGAACCGCCGCGAATGCCGCAAGAAACAGGACCAATACGAAACCGCCGAGGTATCGATCATTCTCGATGACGATCGCGTAAGCGAACATCCCGACGATTGGCAGCACGATGACAGGCCAGAAATCGACCAAAGCTGTCACCCAGAAAAATCCGCTGAACAGAGCAAGGATGATGACACTCGCGACCACGTCCGGACGGTCGCGGAAGACTAATCTGATCTCGGATGGCACCGCTACAGATAGCACCGCAAGTTCTCCCCTGATGGTAAAACGCGCCCGCACTCCATCGTTCCAGTAGGAAGGGTCTGTCCACGGAGGATAAGTGCCCCTGACCGGGCCATCGAACTCGAACAAGGGAGGGTGCGCGAGCAGTTGACGCGTGGGATGAAGAGGACGAGTCGTACCCGGCACTTCGCCCTGATAGTTCCTTCTCGCTGTCGAGGGAGCCATCGCCCAAGCAAAGTTCACGGAACCAGAGTCTCCGAAAGTCAGCCGCCCCTTTGCGCTTGAGAGATAAAAGATGAGTGGCGCCGCTCCACACAGAAAAACAACAGTCGCCAGAAAGATGCCACGCCCCCATCCGGGAGTCGAGCGCTTCCACAAGTAACCGGCGATCAGGATGGCAAAGCCCATCGGGAATAAAAATGTCTTCGCCCAGTAGCCGGTGGCGAGAATCAAGCCTAGCAGCGCGAATCCGCTCGAAGTCGGTTTGGAGTGCAGACGCAGCAACACACCTATCGAAAGACAGAAACACGCCATGACTCCCATATCCGGTGATACGTCGTAGAGCGTTTCGACTTCGAGCGCGATCCAGAGAAAGACCGCATAGGAGAGCAACGTCAAGGCCCAGTCGGGCAATCGGTCGGATGTCCGCTCCCGAACGAAGTCGAGCAAGGAGTGCAGCAAGTAACGGAAGGCGAGTAGCGCGAGAACGAATACAACGAAATTCACTAACTGAACGAGCGGGAATTCTGATGATGCGGAAGGCTTCGCGATTCCAAGCACGGTTCCGATCAACCAGGGATACAGCGGACTCCACCACCCATTGAACGCACCTGCCCAGTCATGATGAAAAAAGGCGTCGCCGACATCCAGATAGGACATTCCGTCGGCATTCATCGCGTAGCGACCCATCCAGAAGTGCACGAAACCCAACATCAGGCTTATGCAGATCAGAATGCGCTCGAGTCGAGCGTTTGAGAGAACCTTTGGTCGCATCACAGCCGGCCAGGCACGAGGGGCACCAGGTTGCAGATCCAAAACTTCTGATTCGGATAGTTGACCGGCAAAATGTGAGTGGTCATCCTGAGGATTCACCGGCCTCAGTCTAACGTAGGGCTCATGAAGGCTCAAGCGACTGAACCGCGAATGTTGGGCCCGCCGATCCCGTAACTGCGAAAGATCGACGCGGCACTGGCATCCAAAACGTCAGTTTTCATTTGGCACGAATATGGCGAGCAGTACCGCGTCCACCTGCACAGTCAGGTGCCGTGACTGCTTAGCGGAAGATTAGCTCGCATGGCGGGAAACTCAGGGTGCGGTCGGAGTTCTCCACCCAGACCTGCGCGTGTTCGGCGCGGTCGTTGACGATGACGTCCACCAGCAATCCGCTGCTGGGGCCGGGACAACTGGCGGAACCGTTGACCTTTTCACTTTTGATGAGACCCCATTCGCCGCCCGGTCCCCAGTCCTGATAGAACTCGTTGAACGGATACTTGGGATGTTCGCCGGGATGGGCTGCCCAGTTCGGATCGTGCATCCAGATCGCGTAGGCAGTTTTGTAGTCCTGCTTCTGCAGAGCGCCGAAGAATTTTCCGACGACCCACTCGGCGCGCCAGTAAGGAAAGCGCCAGGCGAGGAATGCAACCACCAGCAACGCGACAATGGCCGCGCTGATTGTCATCTTTTTGCGGCGGGCTTTTTCCGGATCGTATTGCTGGGCGTCAAGCAGAGTCATATGCCTCTAGCATAACGGACACGGAGCGAAAGGGAAAAGTTCCAAGACCGCGGATTGCGGTCATTTTTAGGGAAAACTAACGGGAATTGAAGCGGGCTGGCTGGCGGCGCAGCGATTCCAGAGCTTGTTGCGCTTCGACCAGATTGGGAGAAATCTGGAGCGCGAGTTGATAGGCGGCGATGGCTTGTTGCGTACGCCCGCTTTGCGCTAGCGTGCGTCCGAGTTCAAGATAGGCCTGGTCGCTGGGCTGCAGCTGAATGGACCGGGCAAAATCGTAGATGGCGTCGTCGATTTTCCCTTCCCGCTCGGCGAGAAGGCCCATCCCCACCCAGGTATTGAAGCGGACGGGATTCAGGCGGATAGACCGATCGAAGGCTGCATGGGCCTTGGCATAGTCGCCGGTGTCCATAAAAGCGGACCCGAGATTCGCGTAGGTGGTGGCGAGCACGCGGGTGTCGATGGTGAGGCTTGCCGCGATTTCATAC
>JASLEQ010000547.1 GCA_030151135.1 Candidatus Sulfotelmatobacter sp.
CTGTTGAAACAGTCGCAACAGCTCGCGACTGAACTGCAGACGCAACAGAAGGAATTGCAGCAGACGAACGAGCAACTGGCGCAGAAGGCGCAGCAACTCGCCGAACAAAACTACGAAGTCGAACGCAAGAACCAGGAGATCGAGCAGGCCCGTCGAGCGCTCGAAGAGAAAGCTCGTGAACTCGCGCTTACGTCGAAGTACAAGTCCGAGTTCCTGGCTAACATGTCGCATGAGCTGCGGACTCCGCTGAACTCCATCCTGGTCCTTGGCCAGCAACTCGCGGAAAATCCCGACGGCAGCCTCACTCCCAAGCAGGTGGAATTCGCACGCACCATCCACGGCGCCGGAACCGACCTTCTCAACCTCATCAGCGATATTCTTGACCTCTCAAAGATCGAGTCCGGTACGGTTTCAGTCGAAGCCGAGGAGATTTTCTTCGGCGCATTGCTTGAAACAGTGGCACGGCCGTTCCGCCACGAGGCGGAAAATCGCAAGCTGACCTTTGAGGTCGCGAGCGATCCTAGACTCGGGCGAAGCTTGGTCACCGACTCCAAGCGCCTGCAGCAGGTACTCAAGAACCTGCTATCGAATGCGTTCAAATTCACCGAGCATGGTGGCGTGAGCCTTCGTATATCACCTGTGACCGGTGGGTGGAGCAACGATCATCCGCTTCTCTCCGGAGCCGGTTCGGTTATCGCTTTCGAAGTCTCTGATACCGGCATCGGTATCCCGCCGGAGAAGCAGCGCATCATCTTCGAGGCTTTTCAGCAAGCGGATGCAGGCACCAGCCGCAAGTACGGCGGTACCGGGCTGGGCCTTGCCATCAGCCGCGAACTGGCAAGCCTTCTGGGTGGCGAGATTCAGCTTCGCAGCATACCGGGTAAAGGCAGCACCTTCACCTTATACCTGCCGCAAACCTACGTGGGTCCGGCGGCCCCTACCATTGTCAAAGCCGACCGGACGGGGGCGCCTGCGGCCGCCACGCCTGTATTCCTCGCGAATGTGGCAGCGGTCGAGCAGGAGTCCCGCATTGAGGACGACCGCAATACCCTTTCCGATGGTGATGCGGTGCTGCTGATTGTCGAGGACGATCCTCATTATGCGAGGGTGCTGTGCGATCTTTCTCGCGACAAGGGATTCAAGGTCCTGGTGGCGCATACTGGTGCCGAGGCCCTGGCTCTCGCCCGGGAGTACAACCCCACGGCGATTTCGCTCGATGTTTTCCTGCCCGACATGTTGGGCTGGACCATCCTTAACCATCTCAAGCAGGATTCCAAGACCCGGCACATCCCAGTGCAGATGCTCACGCTCGATGAGGATCGTCATCATGGGCTGTCGCGCGGTGCGTTCTCCTTTGTCACCAAGCCAACATCGACGGAAGATCTGGACGCTGCCCTGACCCGTATCCGCGAATACGCACAGCCACGGCGCAAGCGTTTGCTCGTTGTGGAAGACAATCCCGCCGAGCAGATGAGTATCCGCGAGTTGCTCGGTTACAAGGACATTGACATCGACACAGTCGACAATGGCGCTTCCGCTCTCGATACACTAAAGGCGGGCACGTACGATTGCGTGGTTCTCGATCTTCGGCTGCCCGATATGACTGGTTTTGAAGTTTTGGAGCAACTGCGCGACACCCCAAAGCTTCAGGATCTTCCGGTGGTTGTCTTTACAGGCCGCGAACTGACACCCGAAGAAGACGCCCAGTTGCACCAATTTGCGCGCAGCGTGGTGGTCAAGGATGTGGAATCGCCCGAACGTCTGCTTGACGAAACGGCGCTTTTCCTGCACCGCGTGGTGGCGGACCTGCCTAAAACCAAGCAGGACATGCTTGATCGCCTGCATAGTTCGGATGAGGCCCTTGCCGGACGCAAGGTGTTGGTGGTCGATGACGATGTGCGCAATATCTTCGCTTTGTCAAGTGTGCTGGAACGCAGAGGGATGACGGTCCTTTCTGCTGGCACCGGCCGCGAAGCCATTCAAACCATCGAAAATACGCCCGATTTGGCAATTGTTTTGATGGACATTATGATGCCAGAAATGGATGGCTACGAAACGATGCAAGTCATCCGACAGAATCCGGCATTACGGCGGTTGCCGATCATTGCGCTCACGGCCAAGGCGATGAAAGGCGACCGCGAAAAGTGTCTGGAAGCAGGTGCTTCAGAGTATTTGGCTAAACCGGTGAATACGGAGCAACTACTTTCTGCACTCCGTATGTGGCTGCATCGCTGATGCACTTTGAAGTTCGCTATGAATGAAGTGATAACTCTCGTAGCCGCGAATCCCGCGAACGCGGCGAGCCGCAGGGAACATCGGAATCTCTGGCGGTTCTGACGATGCCGTAAGAACGTCAACGTCTGGAGGGGTAGAAGTTTTTCGAGTACCAGAGGATAACGTTCAATGAAGGCTGATGACCAAGTCAATATCTTGATGGTGGACGACCAGCCGGCCAAGCTGCTGAGCTACGAGGTGATCCTCTCTGAGCTCGGCGAGAATCTCATCAAGGCGACGACCGCGAGCGAGGCCCTAAGCATCTTGCTCAAAACGGATGTGGCGGTGGTGCTGATGGACGTCAGCATGCCCGATCTAGACGGCTTCGAGCTCGCCGACGTCATCCGTCAACACCCGCGCTTTCAGAAGACCGCCATCATCTTTATCTCCGGCGTGCACTTCACCGATTCCGACAAGATTCAGGGCTATCGCAGCGGGGCGGTGGATTACATCTCAGTGCCGGTTGTGCCGGAAGTTTTGCGTGCAAAGATAGGCGTGTTTGTGGATCTGCATCGCAAGACGCGGCAGCTGGAAATGCTCAACAACGAATTAGAGCGGCGCGTCAACGAGCGAACTGAGGAACTTCGCCAGCGCGAAGAGCAATTCCGCACGCGTGCCGAGCTCTTGGAACTAGCCACCGAAGCCATCATGGTTCGGGACCTGGAGGGGAATCTCCAGTTCTGGAATACCGGCGCTGAAACTCTCTACGGCTTCAGGCGTGACGAAGCCCTGGGTCAAGAGGTTCATCACCTTCTCCAGACAGTGTTCCCCGTTCCCAGAGAGGAGATTGACGCCGAGCTTAGAGAGCACAAAACGTGGCAAGGCAATCTAGTTCAACGCACCAAAGAGGGCAGCGAGGTGGTAGTAGCGTGCCGCAAAACCATGAACCACGAGGGCAACGCCGTTCTTGAGGTTAGCCGCGACATCACCTCGCAGTTGCAGGCTGAAGAGGCGCTACGCGAGACGGAGAAACTTGCTGCGATGGGGCGCGTGGCAGGCATCATCGCCCATGAAATCAACAATCCTCTGGCGGCCATTACGAACACGCTCTACCTGGTTCGCAACCATCCCTCGCTGGATGACACTGCGCGCCACTTCGCCGACGTCGCCGAGCAGGAACTCCAGCGCGTGTCCCACATCACCCGGCAAACGCTGAGCTTCTATCGCGAGTCGAAGCAGCCCATCGCGGTCAGGATCACCGATCTGCTGAATGACGTACTGGAACTGCAGGAGCGAGTGCTGAACTCGTCTCACATTACCGTGCAGCGCGACTATGCGATTTCCGCCGTGGTGCAGGGATTTCCGGTGGAGCTTCGCCAGGTGTTTCTCAACCTGATCGGCAATGCTATCCAAGCCATGCCGTCAGGCGGGAAGCTGCGCGTGTTTGTGCGCGAAGCGACGGACTGGGCGGAGCAGCGGCACGGTGTTTCGATCTCCATCGTGGATACCGGGGTTGGCATTCGTCCTGAAGACTCCAAGCGCCTCTTTCAGCCGTTCTTCAGTACGAAGTCCACCAAAGGCACAGGTCTCGGGCTCTGGATCAGCAAGGGCATCGTGCAGAAATACGATGGAAAGTTGACCTGCCGAAGCTTTAAACGCAACGGGAACGCGCTACTTGTTTTCGTGTCTTCTTGCCTGTCAGCGCCGCGAGTGCTTCAGAGCAGCAGAAGACAGAAGCCGAGCCGGCGCCCGCACTGCGGCCCGCTTGGCAAACGGCATAGGCATCATTTCCATAAATTGATCATTGGCCTTTCACCCCCACCAACCGGGTCGCTCTTGGGGAACGGTAAGTTTGCCATACGCTTCTCTGCTGCTTCATCGGGAGCCGACCGGCATATATCCCAGTGCTGCTCTGGCGGATAGGCGCCCACCACGAGGAAATCCTCGCTGGCGGTGAGGCAACAATGCCCGGTGCCGGTGGGAAGGAGGACGATGTCCCCGGCTCGCACCGTGACTTCGTGGCCATGTTCTCCGCCCAGTACCAGCCGTGCCGAACCCGCAGCAAACCCGAGTACCTCATGCGCAGTGGAGTGGTAGTGGTGATAGTGATATACGCCATTGCGCCACTGTGGAGGCCATCCGTTCCTGGTGAACAGGGCTTCATACGCTGCTGCCGGATCACCTCCCCGGGCCGCGAGAGCGCCGCGATAGAGCAGTACCGGCAAGTGGGGATTGTTCGGCATCCATCCGTTCCGCTCCATGCGCAGCACCTCAGGTTCACTGTTGGCGGCTGCCGACCCGCCGCCTGATTCGCCCGCGAGTCCCCGCAGTCCCGGCGCAAATCCGAGTGCCGACACGATCTGTCCGAATCGCCGCCGACTTAAGTCCATGATTCCCTCCGTCTGATTGGATGAGTGCGATGGAGCACTGGTTCGGTTGGAGTACGCTTTCGTCCCATGTTGCCCATTTCGCCTGCCCTCAACTATCGTTCGAATTGCGGGGCCGAAACGTACGTGACGATCGGTCCACGAGCCGGAGTCAAAACATGAGCCTCTATTGCGCGATCGGAAGCGAACAGACCGACCTGTCACCCGAACAAATCAGGCATCATCTGATTGAAGCGCTCTCGCGGCTTGGACCGCGATCCAGGGTTTTGGCCATTCCGCCCGATATCACCCGGCTGCACTCCCAGGCTGGGATGCTGACGCGCTTCGCATGGCAATTTTATGGCGATCGTCTGAGGGCCGTCCTTCCGGCGCTGGGAACGCACGCGCCACAACGGCCCGACCAGCTGGACCGCATGTTCGGCGATATGCCCCACTCGCTGTTCCGAGTTCACAACTGGCGCACCGATATCGAGACTGTGGGCGAGGTTCCCGCGGAGATCATTCGCGAGCAGTCGGAAGGCAAGCTGGATTTCGCGTGGCCGGCGCAGGTGAACCGGATGTTGCTTAATGACGGATTCGACCTGATCCTCTCGATCGGCCAGGTCGTTCCTCACGAAGTGATCGGGATGGCCAACTACAACAAGAACATTCTGGTTGGCACCGGCGGGCGCGAAGGCATCAGTCTGAGCCATTATCTGGGCGCGGTGTATGGCCTGGAGCGCATCATGGGGCGCGCCGAAAATCCGGTTCGCGCGGTTCTCAACTATGCCTCTGACCGCTTTCTACGCCATCTTCCGATCGTATACGTGCAAACCGTGATATCCCGGCGCACCGACGGCTCGCTTGCCGTGTGTGGCCTCTATATCGGTGACGATCAGGAATGCTTCTTGCGAGCGGCCGACCTGAGCACCAAGGTGAACTTCGAGCATCTCGACGAGCCGATCCGCAAAGCGGTCGTTTATTTGGAGCCGCACGAGTTTCATTCCACCTGGATCGGGAATAAAGCGGTATATCGCATGCGCATGGCGCTTGCCGACGGAGCGGAACTCATCATCCTCGCTCCCGGCGTGGCGACATTCGGCGAAGACAAAACGATCGACAGCTTGATCCGCAAATACGGCTATCGGGGCACACCTGCAACGATCGCCGAGGTTGAAGCCAATGCCGACCTTGCAGCCGAACTCGGAGCGGCTGCGCACCTCATCCATTCCTCATCGGAAGGAAGATTCAAGATCACCTGGTGCCCCGGGCAACTTACCCGCGAGGAGATCGAGGGCGTTAACTTCAGTTATGGCGACTTAGGCGAGATGCTGGAGCGCTATGACCCCGACAAGTTAGTGCATGGGTATAACAAGGTCGGCGGTGAAGAGATCTTCTATATCGCGAATCCAAGCCTGGGTCTATGGGCGCATAGCTCGCGGTTGGTAGCGGCCTAGCGGCCCGACGAAAAGCTGATAGGTTTTATCCTCGACGGCGTCGTTTGCTTCCTAAAACGCCTAAAGGTGGGTCCCACTCCTGTCGATCACACAATTCCCAGTTCCTTGAACAGAAACGCGTAGTCGAACGCGATCTCCTTCAGATAGTCATAGCGCCCGCTGGCCCCCCCATGTCCGGCCTTCATGTTGGTCACCAGCAGCAGGGGATGGTCATCTGTCTTTAGGGTACGCAGCTTGGCCACGTATTTCGCCGGCTCCCAGTACATCACCTGGCTATCATGCAAACTGGTCTTGATTAACATGGCCGGATAACTTGCCGGCTTCAAGTTATCGTAGGGAGAATAACTCAGCATGTACTTGAAATATTGTTCGTCGTTGGGATCGCCCCACTCTTCGTACTCCGGTACGGTGAGGGGCAGGGAAGCGTCGAGCATGGTATTCATCACATCGACGAATGGAACATGCGAGATGATGACGCGAAACAGGTCGGGACGCATGTTGACGATGGCGCCCATCAGCAAGCCCCCTGCCGATCCGCCTTCAGCGGATACGCGCTCAGGATCACCGTAGCCGTTAGCGGTCAAATGCTCGACGCACGCAATGAAATCCGTAAACGTGTTGCGCTTCACCAGCATTTTTCCTGCATCGTGCCACGGCTTGCCCAGGTCCCCTCCGCCGCGAATGTGCGCGTAGGCCATCACGATTCCGCGATCGAGCAGGCTTAATCGGTTCGAGTTGAACCCCATGGGCAGCGAATAACCATAGGATCCATAGCCATACACGTACAGCGGATTCTTGCCCGGTGCGCGCTGGTCGCGACGATAGACAATCGAAACGGGAATCTCCGCTCCATCCGCAGCCTTGGCGTGCACGCGTTCGCTAGCGTAGAGACCGCGATCGAATCCTCCCGGGATCTCCAACTCCTTC
>JASLEQ010000569.1 GCA_030151135.1 Candidatus Sulfotelmatobacter sp.
ACGAATCAGGCCAGCACCTTCCGTATCGCTGGAGTTGTTGTCAGCAAGACGGATGGCCATCCGCTGACGGGTGCGCGCGTCGCGCTGGCCAGCACCAAAGCACGTCAGCAATCGATGTCGGTGACGACTTCCGACGATGGCAAGTTCGAATTCACCGGAATTCCGGCGGGCAAGTACTCACTGAGCGGCGCCAAGCGCGGGTTCATTCCTGCCGGATACGACCAGCACGATCAGTATTCCACCGCAATCGTAACGGGAGCCGGCATCGAGACAGACAATCTGATTTTGAAGCTTGATCCGCAGGCGCTTCTCTCTGGCAGAGTTCTCGACGAAGCCAGCGACCCGGTGCGCGACGCCACGATCACGTTATATCGCGACAACCATTTCGAAGGTGTTCACCAGATTCAGACATTCCGTGGAGCGCAGACCAACGACCTTGGCGAATTCGAGATTCCTGACCTGGTCCCCGGCACGTATTTTCTGTCGGCCAGCGCCCAGCCCTGGTATGCGGTTCATCCACCATATGAAGGCCACGTGCCCAGCGATTTCGACCGCTCCCTCGATGTTGCGTATCCGCTGACTTATTACGGCGACGCCACCGATCCCGACAGCGCCACGCCAATTTCCGTGCATGGCGGAGAGCACCTGCAGGCTGAGATTCATTTGAACCCGGTACCCTCGCTTCACATCCTTGTTCATGTGCCGGAAGGCAATAATCAACAGGCCGCTTTCCCGCAATTCGAGCAACCTGCCTTCGACGGCACGGTTCCGCTGCAAAGATTTGAGAACCGGATGACCAAGCCGGGTACGTGGGAGATCAGCGGCATTCCTGCAGGCAAATACGACGTTCGCCTTGTCGGGCAGGGCGCTACCTCCCAGATGAACGGTGTCGAACTCGACAGCGCGACCCAGGAACTCGACACGTCGACCGCGCAGCCCATGTGTAGCTTGAAGGTTTCGGTATCGTTTGAAGGCGCACCACCGGGCGGACGGTATTTCTTATCTTTGCGGGGTAAAAGCGCCCGCATCACTCCCGGTCGGCCTCTCGACTCGCGAGGCCAGGCTGAGTTCGAAAACCTGGCGCCCGGGAACTACGAAGTGTTTGTCTTCGGAACCGGCGGCCGCTTTTCTGTAGGCCGCATGCAAGCCGATGGCGCCACCGTGACAGGACATACGCTGAGCGTGAGCGCAGGAGCATCGGCTTCTCTGGAAATTTCGGCAGTGCGCGGCTCGGCAGAGATCCAGGGAATTGTGAAGCGTTCCGGCAAACCACTTGCCGGCGCCATGGTCGTGCTGGTACCACACGATCCGGAAAACAATCGGGACATGTTCCGCCGCGATCAGAGCGACCTCGACGGCACATTTGTGCTGCATAACGTCATCCCGGGATCCTACACAGCGATCGCAATTCAAGACGGATGGGACCTTGATTGGGGCCAGCCACAGTTAATCGCGGGCTACGCCAAACACGGAGTCGCGATTCAGGTCAGCAACAAGGTCGCGCAGAACCTGGATCTCAGCGCACCGCTGGAAGCGCAGCAGAAATAACCGATGGGACTGAGATCTTAACCCGTAAACCCGGTTCTGCGTTCTCCGCCGCGATGGTTCCTCGGTGCAGCCGGATCGCCCGTTTCGCAATCGACAAGCCCAGGCCAATCCCGCCGGACTGTTCATCCCGGGCTTGTTCTACTCGAAAGAATGGGTCGAAGATGTGCTGCAGCAATTCATCGGGCACGCCCGGCCCGTAATCCCTCACCTGGATCTCGGCTCCGTTGGAATCTTGGGCCAGCGTCACATCAACCTGAGAGTTCTCCGGAGAATAGCGGATCGCATTGCGCAACACATTTTCGACAGCTCGGCGCAGCAACTCGCAGTCTCCAGCGACCTCGCCCGAGATTGTTCCAACCACTCGGATCGTGCAACCACGGAACAGTTGCGCCTCGATACGGCAATCCTCCAGGACCTCGTCGATCAACTTTTGAAGATTTACCAGCTTCAAGGTGCGAGATTCTGGATCACCCTCCAGGCGTGTCATCTCGACGATCTCAGAGACCAGCGAAGTCATACGGTTCGTCTCTCGATCGACGCGGTCGAGGGCCGTGACCGTATCCGGCGCGGTTCGGGCCAGTCGCGCGGCCAGCTTCAGGCGCGTGAGCGGCGAGCGCAGTTCGTGTGAGATATCCTGCAGCAATCGTCGTTCGCTGGTTACTAACGTTGCAATGCGGTCGGCCATGGCATCGAAGGAGCGCGCGAGTTCGCCAATCTCGTCTCGCCGTGGCATGTTCGCTCTCGCCGAGAGCTCTCCGCGACCGAATTCGTCGACCACCGCGGTCAGGCGCCGCACCGGGGTTACGATTCCAACCGTCGCCAGCCACGCAAGGGCAAGCGTTACGCCGATCACGAGCGCGAAAAAAGGAAACATCGCCCACGCACTCGATTGCCGAGGGTCCACGGCGACGAACCAGTACCGTCCGTCCTGCGATCGATGTGTGACTACAAACTGCCCATGAAGACGTACCCGGGAACTCGTCGCGGGCGCAGGTGGAAGAAATTCCTCGCGATCCGCGCCCGAAATCACGTCCGTGCCATCCGATTTCAGCAGGAAGTGGGAACCGGGAAATTTCTGATCCAGGTTCTCCAGATATGACGACAATGCCGCAGGGCCACCTTTCTCAAATGCGCTGCGCGCGCTTTCCAGTTGCAGTTCATCCATGGCCTCAAACACGGGATCGAGATACAAGCGCTCGACACGATTCGAGATCACCAAAAATACAATGAGCGACAACGCGAGAACTCCCGCCAACGACAGCAGCATTGCCATGTAAAGCGATCTCATTCGCGCGTCCCCTTAGCCGCAAACACGTACCCAATGCCACGAACCGTGCGGATCATATCTCCGGCGTTCCCGAGTTTTCGCCGCAAATGGCTGACGTGAACATCGAGCGCGCGGTCATAGGGCGATGCTTCCCGCTCAAGCAACGCCGCCGTGATTTCTTCTCGGGTGACAATCCGCCCGTCCGCGCTCACAAGCATCGATAGCAAATCGAATTCAAGGCTCGTCAAATCCAGAAGACATTCCTCATTCCAGACCTCACGCGTTTGCGAATCCACCGTGATGTTGTGAAATTTCTTGATGGCCCCCGGGTTGTGCTCAAGTCGTCCCGCCCGCCGCAGCACCGCCCGGATTCTCGCCAGCAACTCATCGGGATCGAATGGTTTCGGAAGATAATCATCCGCACCGCTCTCCAATCCCTGGATGCGATCGCGCCGATGCACCCGCGCCGTCAACATGATGACCGGCACCGCAGTTCGCTTTCGCAGTTGATGCAGCACGGTAAATCCGTCGATCATCGGCAGCATCACATCGAGAACGATAAGGTCGTAAGAAGATTTCAAGGCACGCCCCAGCCCCTCGCGTCCATTGAAGGCACAAGTGAGATCGCACCCGGCTTCGGCAAAGAATTCCTTCATCATGCCGCACAATTCGGCGTCGTCATCGATCAGCAAAAGCGAAACGCGGTGATGTTGCTCGGCCGGTGGCATCGTCTCGAACATCGTGCGACATGGTGCGACGCGAGGTCAAAGGAAGAATGCGGACTTAAGAATTCTTAAGATTCTGCGCTCGCGCTCCCCGTCTACAGTGGGCGCATGGAGCGAGCCGAACTGCGGTCGGGGCCGAAATCAGCCAGCCTCCGAGAACAACCGTCGAAAAACTCGCTCCTGGCCAATCTCTCGCGGCGTGAAATTCCCAGCCTCTTCGGTTTGCGCGGAATGGCGGCCCTCGCCGTAGTCATCTATCACTACTCCGAGCAGCGCGGGATTATGGCGCTGTTCCCCGGCCCTTTCGCGGTAACGCTGTTCTTCGAGTTGAGCGGATTGCTGATTACGTGGCTTCTGCTCATGGAAATGGAAAAGTCAGGAACGATCCAATTGCGGCAGTTCTATGCGCGCCGGGCATTGCGGCTTTTTCCAGTGTTCTACATTGTCTGGATCCTTTATCGGCTGGCGCGCCCTTTCCCGGGGAGTTGGCCAACCTTCTTTTACATGGGCGACTACTACTACGCCTTGCATCAGCGCTACAGCGCGATGACGGTCGCGTGGTCGCTCGGCGTGGAAGAAAAGTTTTACCTGCTGTGGCCATTCGTCTTGACTCGGATCGAGCGATCGAAGCTGATCACGATTTTGTGCGGGATCCTGGTCGCCGACCCGCTATATCGTGCGCTCTTATCACTGCTGGGACATCGGCCGTACACCTGGTTTGCCTTCGACTGTCATCTCGATGCCATTGTCCTCGGCTGCCTCATCGCTCTGCTGGCCAAAAATGGCTGGAGACCTCCGCAGTGGATCTCATATCCCATCACCTCCGTTTGCGCATTGATCCTCATCTTCGCTTTGCAATCGGAACCGGACATCGTGACGTATCTGCTGGCGCTGGTACTGGTCTCGACGGTATCGCGCCCCGGTCCGTTTCTGAACAATCCGTTTTCACGCTATCTCGGCACGATCTCGTATTCGCTGTACCTATGCCACAGCGCCGTGCGAGAAATCTTATGGCCAACGATCGGGGGCAAGCTGTTTTTGCGCTGCGGGATCGGCATCTTCCTCGGACAATTGGCTCTCGCCCTTGCTGCGGCCTCAATTTTGTACTTTGGCGTAGAGCGCCCGTTCTTGCGCCTGAAACAACTCTTACGCCGCAGACAACATGCAAACCAACTCACGGTCCAATCCTGAAAAACAATTGAGACTTTAAATCGCTCAAGCCTCAATGTTGCAGATCGACCACTGCTCCACTCGGATACAGGTCTGCCGCGAGTTTCGCCGAAGCCCAGAGTTCGTCGACCACGCTATGAAATGAGTTGAACCCGAATCCTTTCGCCAGGATGGTATCCACTAATTCGTCGAACAGATTCGCGGTGCCTCGCCCCTCCCAGCGCACTCCGTCTGCGGGCTCAGCACTCCCAAAGACGCTGGCGCGAACGTCGGAATAGTGCGCGAGCGACGGCGTATTGCAGGCCATAAACGTTGGATGGAAATTCAGAATCTTCAACCCCGGTGTAAAGAGTGTTTTTCGAAAGCCTTCGAGCGTGAGACATGGGGTTCC
>JASLEQ010000572.1 GCA_030151135.1 Candidatus Sulfotelmatobacter sp.
AGAACCTCTTTCTCGCGGTCCGTGAAAGTCACTCGTCCCGCCGGGAAGATTCGTCCCGGGGCCGACGAAACCCGCTCGATGAACATCGACAGCACCCGCCGCGGGGCCCACACCGACCCCTGGTGGACAATGCGAATGGCCTGCGCGAATTCTGCCGGGGCAGCCGCTTCGTCGACGTAGCCCTTCGCTCCCGAAGCAATCGCTTTCAGGATCGTTTCTTCGTCCATGCCCGATCCGGTCACGATAATGCGCAGATCCGGACGCGTCGCCTTCAGGCTGGCCATGACATCAAACAGGTTCTGGCCAGACCGGTTCCCGAGCAGGATCAGATCGATGCCCTGCAGCGTGCTGATCTCCGGCAGCGCCGCCGAGATGAGTTCGAACTCAGGCTCGGCATCAAACAATGCGCGGAATCCGACGAAGCGTAGGGGATCGCTTTCTACCACCGCGATTTTGATTACGGGTTTTCTGGCGACTGCTGCTTTCATAGTTTTCCCTGAGGGGCAGATTTCTTCTACTCAGCATAGTAATAATTCGTCACGAAGCAAAGAGAAGGTGACCGAAGGGAAATTACGGGAGTAACATGAGTTTTGCCGCATTTACACTCCAATACAGAGGCACTGCTCCACGAGGAAGACTCTGCAAGAAATTTCCTGGTGGCTCCATGTCCCCGCGGTGGAGTGAAATTGTAGCGGAATGCCAAGAAACGGAGTCTGAATGAAGCATCGTGCACTTCTGATTTCTGTTTTCCTGCTGTCGTTTGTCGCATCCCTTTCGGCTCAATTACCCGCCGACTACTCGCGTCCGGAGCAGAGCGCTTCGGGAATGCCTCCGTCAAGCTATACCCCAAAATACAAGGGCGACCCTTCGCGATCGAACTCGGAGTTTGACGCTCTGGCATACATGCGCGTCGTCATCCGCGCCGAAAAGGCGTTCAACAAGCAGTACGGACACTACGCGCTCACGCTGAATCAACTCGTCCATTCCGGAAATTTCACCAAGCGCATGGTCGATACCAACCGTGGCGATTACACCGCCAGCTACAAAGGCAAGAACGACAGCTACATCCTCACCATGGCTCCGAAAACCCCGGCTCCGGATCATCGCTACTTCTACAGTGACGACGACGGCAAGATCCGCGGCGAGGAAGGCAAACCTGCCGACGCGAATTCGCCAGTCGTAAGATAAAAATTTTCGGGTCGGAATCTGGCGCAGGTAGCGGGATCGCCGAAGAAGAGATCCTCTTTCCCGGTGCGCCGCAGAATGCCGCATCTCAAACTTTCACGGATAAAGAAAAAGGCGCGCATGAAGCGCGCCTTCGTCCCGCATCAATTCTTCTTTACCGGCGACCTCCGCCTCCGTGGAAACCGCCTCCGCCGAAACCACCGGCGTGTACCGGCCCACCGTGGAAGCCGCCCATCTGTCCGTAGCCTCCGTGATAAGCGGTGACCGCGTGATTGCGGAATCCTCTGCCAATCGCGACCGGCCGGTTCCCGATAAACGGATGATATCCGCGGCCAATCACCATCGGCGCCCGCCACGCCATCAGCGGAGAGTAGAAGCCCCATCCAAAGGGGTTGTAGAAATATCCGCTACCCGGCAGGAACGTGAAGCCGGCAAACATCGGGTCCCAGTACCATCCCGGTCCCCACCAGCCTGGGCCGTACCAACCGTTGGCGTAATACGTCCGCGCCGCATCAACGTTTGCGTCCGACAAGTATTCCGACCGCAAACTGCTCCATCGGTACAGATCATCATTCTGCGTGACTTCTTTCTTGTCGAAATCCTTCGCTTTCAATTTGGCATTGTCCAGAGCCAATTGATGATCCTTCTTCAACGTGATGTTGTGATCATCGGCCGTAACCACCGCCTTACCGTCGAACACCCGGACATCGCCATGGTTCGCGTCGAAGTCATAAAGACCGGTCTTGGCGATCCTGGTGTCGGCTCCGGGCTGGCTCACGCGCAGGTTGTTCTCGTGGTAAATCTGGTCCACCTCAACCATCGCCTCGCCTTGCCGAACCGTCACCTCGGTATTGAGCAGCGAATTCGAATCCATCTTCACCGCGCTATTGCTGCCTACCCGCAGATAGACTCCGGGAGTCAGCAGGATCTCTGCCTTGCCGTTTCCCGTTTGCAGCACGTCGCCATTCTGCAGCGCTGCCGTTCCTACTGAACTGGAGCTCAGCGTCTGATCTCCTATCGACGCCTCGCCTTCCACGTAATTCAAAGTCCCCGGCGTTGCCGTACGTCTGCTGTCCGTATCACCCCATGCGGGCACAGACAGAATCGCAGCCAACGCTAGGCTTGTGGCCATCGTTTTCCATCTCGCCAGCCTCATAAACCATCCTCCTCATCCCAATCATTTACACTTCATTGGATGAGGCAGGGACAGGCGAAGATTCAAGGTAAGCTATTGATACTAGAGGGTTTGATGTAGATTGAAACTGTAACCCAGATGATTGCAAAACTCGCTTGCTCGATACCGGACAACGTTCCGTAGAGACGATTAGCGTTGCTCGTTTTCGGCGATTGAGGGCTGCACCCGCCGCAAGCTTCCGGAAGGGCAAACTTGGGAGAATTCGGTGTAATCGAATTCTTCTCCATCCTTTGGCTCGAAACTCCGCAAAAAGTGCACGACTTTGTCGATTGATGCGGGAAATGGAGCGCCGCCATCAGCGTTCAACCATTCCAAGTGCCACGCATAGTCTTCGGGAACGCCGCTCTCGGGGATGATATACGTGCCATCGGCTCGCTTCTTGAGCGGTATCGGCATCTCGGCTCGGAAACTCTCGGAATCCTGCAGAATGAGGCTGCCGAAAATTCCTTTTTGCGAACGAAATTCCTTCGACGAGAGCAGGCCTTTCAAGTGCTCAGACTGCTCCTTCGACATCTGGCCGCGGAGATATTGGGTCGGCTGGTCAACTGTCGAGCGGACGATCTGGTACTCGCCATCGTTGCTGATCGCGAGACATACGTGACGCACCTCATGTCGCATTGTCGCTGCGGAGGTGGCGTATTCCAGACGTGCGAAAATTCCCGGATCGATCGTGATCTCTGCTTGTTGCGAGTGCAGGGAAAGCGGAACGGACAGAATCGATACAAACCACAAGAGTTGAGAAAAGCGTCTCATGGTGACCTCCGGATGGCTGTCGGCGACGGCTGTACATATTCTAGGACGAAAACACGCAGGAAAGGTTAGATTCTGGCGGTCGATCTTTTGCGCAGTCCGCTCAGGGCTGATCGTCGCTTCCCGCAATCACCTGGAGCTGCATGGATTTGTGATCGCCCTCGGAGACGTGCACCATGTTTCCCTGCCCGTCAAAGGTCTTCAGAAAATCAGGATTGTAATACGCTTCGCCTTCGACGCTCGCCCACGCAAAGATCGTGTAATCTCCCGGACGCAGTCCGCGCAAGCTGAAGTGCCCGGTTTGATCGCTCACCGTTTTGCGGTAGTTGTCGATGCGTCCGCGTAACCGTGCCTCCGGAACCGCAACGACCACCGCGTTGGCGAATGCTTCCCCTTTGGCGTCAACTACAACTCCATCCGTCACGCCGCCATTCGCGCTGGCGACCAGCTCGACCGACACGCTCCCGCCATTCACCGTGATTCCGGAGTCGTTCAGATCGCGCCCGCCACTCGCCACCGACTTCACGTACCAGCCTCCGTTCAACTCGCCGTCACCCGCAATCTGGACGTAGTAGTTTCCAGCCGGAACGTCGGTCCATTGAAAGCTGCCGTCGGGCGCGACGTGTGTGATATTCGAGAAACTCCCGCGGAATACTTGTTCAGTATCGTTTTCTTCAGCGGCGTCGGCCATCTGCAGCGTAAGAAAGATCCGCGCAGGATCGAATCGCACCGGGCTCTTATTTTCGAATCGCAGGCGGCCCGATACCGTAGCGCCCGGCTGCGGGGACAGGCGCACCCCCTCAACGTTGGTGGAACCGACTTGTAGCGATTGCCGCGCGGTCATGGGCACGGCCGATCCTTCCACCGACGCCATGATTGTGTAGTTGCCCGGGGATACGTCGTGAAAAACGAATGTCCCGTCTTTGTGTATCTCTGCGCCCGTCATCACCACACTGAAATCGCGCGACTGCAGCATGATGGACGCGCTCGAACGGGGCGGTACGTTCACCACCGCCCCTCGAATCGTAAGGCTGGGCCTTGGAGTCAGCGTGAAGTCCGCTGGAAAATCGTCTCCCGGGCGAAGTTGCACGGGTGATGCCTGGCTGCGGTCCGCCGTTCCGGGATAGTAGCTGGTCTGATACGTCGTGCTTGCGGCTTTGTCTTCGTGCGCGGCGGCTCCAGCCGCTTCAATTAAACTTCTGAAATCGGGCGGCGGATTCACCGAAATATAGAAATTCCCGGCGGGCAGACTCGCCACGCGGTATTCCCCAAGATCATTCGTCCGCTCGGCGCCCGCTTGCTCCCAGCGATTGTGCCCTCCAATAAATGTCTGGCGGAACACGGTGACTTCGGCGTTCGCCAGCGGATCGCCGTCTTCGTCAGTCACACGCCCGCGAACGACGGCGGCAGCCTGCAATCTGATGTGAATGTCTTTGACTTCCTGGCCTGCCGTAATCGTCAGCATCCGGCCTTCGCTGCGCCCACGTTCCCGATCGCTGTCGAGCAGGCCAGTACGCTCGGCAAACAGGTGATAACGACCGGGAACGACGTTCTCAATTCGAAACGCGCCGTCAGTCCCGGTGACGGCGGTGTAGTCCCCGCCTTCCGACTGGTTCTCGGCAATAAGCTCGATCAACGCCTTCTTAATCGGAGTGCCATCTGGATCCCGCGTCACGATCCCTTCAACCGTCGCTTGCGCCGTCGAGTTTGCAGCGATCTGCCCAAGCACACTCGTGCCCAGCAGGATCAGACTGAACAGGAACCGGGAGAAGACTCTCATGCTTTTGACGCAGATGCGGCCAGACTTTTAACTATTTTAGAGCGATCCGCTGCGCCTGTCTCTTCGAACTCTGCAAGCGTTCAGCGTTGCGACCGGGCTTTCCCCTGGCTATCAAAGAAGCCCGGATCGTCTTACAAATCACTGCAAGATCTCGCGCCCTTTCCACGAGGAAATCTTCTGCACAACCTTCGCCCTTTCCGGAAAAAACTTGCTCTGTTGCAGATTGCAGCTCGTTTGGAATGTTCGACTTAGCCCATATCAAAGACATGTTTCGTTCGTCCTTGAACACACTACTCCTTAAGAACTGCAATTAGCGCGCCGTCCTGAAATCGACTGTCCAAGGCCGCGGCGACCTGACCGACCCCAAGCTGCCCGCCACTGTTCCGCAAACATGACTGCGGCAGGTCTGCGCCAAAAATAGGCGCATCGGCGCAATCGGCTGCTGCTTGCGAAAAAAGCGGCCCGGGGAGGAATCCGGGCCGCAGTGGGTGCAGGGTGTTGCGGGTTAAAACCTGAGTTGTGCCCGGATCTGCAGAGCGCGCGGGGAAGCGTCCGCTCCCAGGAACGAGCCGAAGATGCTGGTGGGTGTGGCGACAGTTCGGATGCTGTACCCGAACTGCGGATTCACCAGGTCTCCCACGGGTTGATCGAAGTTGGGGTGATTGAGAACGTTGAACGCCTGCGCGCCGATCTGCAGCTCCGCCCCCTCCCACTTGGGTACGCGGAAGTTTTTCATCAGTGTCAGATCGGCATCGAAAAAGCTCGGCCCATACACCTGGTTGCGCCGCTCGTTGCCGAAATGGCCGCCAGCTGCCATGACCGCGGAGGTGAACTCGGTTGGGGTCATGCAGGCAGGAGTTGTCACGTATGCGTTAGCGACATTGGACGAACTGCAGGAGAGCGGTCCCACTGTCGTGTCGGCAAAAAGGTTATCGCCATAGGCGAAGCCGGAAAGAACTCCAGTCGACCCGCCGTCGGTGACGGTGAACGGCAATCCAGTGCGATAGAAGAACGTACCTGACACTGTCCAGTCCGCAATCGCATTCAGGAAGAAGTTATGCAGCTTTGGCGTGTGCCACAAGTAAGTGGCATTGAACTGATGACGGCTGTCGTAATCGGCATTGCCGTAGTTGTAGCAGCGGAAGCAATACGGATCTTGCGGCGTGAGGATGCTTGCGTTCGTTCCCAGAGTGAACGGCAGAAATCCGCCATTAGAAACGTCATCCAAAGCGTGGCTCCAGG
>JASLEQ010000783.1 GCA_030151135.1 Candidatus Sulfotelmatobacter sp.
GGGCACGCGCAGCCCGGACGCCAAGGTGGAAGCATTCGCCCACATTTCCACAGACGACTTCCCTTCCTCCCAAGCCTTCACCACAGGCGCGCAACCCGCCGCTTGCGCCACGATCATCTTTGGCCGCTCCGACCCGATCCAGCCCAGTGTTTCCATTTCTTCGAAAGCCTTCCACATGCCAAGCAATCCCACGCCGCCCCCCGTGGGATAAATAATTCCCTGGGGCAGCCGCCATCCGAGTTGTTCGGCGACTTCATATCCCATGGTCTTTTTGCCTTCGACGCGGTAGGGCTCCTTAGTCGTGGATACGTCGAACCAGCCGTCTCTTTTCCAAAAACTTTCTTTCTTCATGTCAGCGACCCTTTTCGCGCAGTCGCTGATGAGGCCATCAACGAGAGTGACGTGGGCTCCGTAATAATCGCACTCAATGCGATTTGCTGTCGGGACGTCTTTCGGCATGAAGATGTGTGATTCGAGTTTCGCCGCGGCGGCGTACGCCGCAAGTGCTCCCGCCGCGTTACCCGCAGAAGGAATCGCCAACTTTTTTAATCCGAAGTGTCGTGCCATTGTGACGGCGGCCGAAAGTCCCCGAGCTTTGAACGACCCGGTCGGATTCAGGCCCTCGTCTTTGATGTACACGTTTGGAAACTCCCGGCTCGGGAGCATGGGCGTGAAGCCTTCGCCAAGGGAGACTGGATCGGCTGCCGGGAGTACGGCGTCATATCTCCACATCGTGGGAGCGCGACCAGCGAGGCGCGCGGAGGAATACGCTCGCCGGATGGCGGCGAGATCGTAGCGCGCATACAGTACTCCGCCATCTTTCGGACAAACGGACTGCGGCCGATCCGCCGGATAGTGCTCACCACAACGCGTGCATTGCAGATGCGTCAGCATAACTGCGGTGAGTTTAGCAGAGCGATGTTTGTGAGTATTGGGAACGGCACCCCCGTTCCCAGACTAAAAAGAGCCTCAGCAATCAGAGCTATTAATTCTTTACCACCGGCTGCTCGCGAGCCCCGTCCTGCGCATTCACACCTGCCGTTTCTTCTTTTCCAGCGATAGCCGCCTTGAATCCCCGAACACTCTCACCTAAGCCTTTGCCTAGCTCGGGAAGCTTTTTGGGACCGAGGACAAGTAACGCAATGCCAAAAATAACAAGTAAGTGCATCGGTTGAAACAGGCCTTCGAACATGATTACTCCTTTTTGTTTTAAATCCCTACGTCATGTTAAGTAAGAAATAGCGCCGGCGAACGGTTATCCGCCGACGCGATTTCCATCTTCACCAATCCAACTTCATGCCCCGCGTTGCGCCGCATCTGCGGCCTCGGCCAGCGTGTTTAGAGTGTCAAAGAACTCCGACGATTGACCAATGAACAATCCGTCATCGGTGAACGCTCTGACCGCCCCAGCCGCGACTCCAGCTGTGGCTGTGGGACGAATCACTGCGCACTTCGGCAACGCGGCATTGATGAATTCGCACGGTACGGGAAAGATCAGGTTCGTTTGAAGCAGCGGATTCCCTGTAGCGTTAAAGTCGGGGAATGTCAGACCGTTGGTCGGATCTGTGAACGGAGCGATTGGAGTCTGCACTCCATTTCCGGCAAAGTCTACCCACTCCAGAAAATGAGCTACCTCGTCGCCGCCGATGCTAAGGACGATGCGCAGAACCTCGAGATTGCTCGCCTTCTGAGCCATCGCCGAATAAAGACTGCTGCCGCCCTGCTCGATGAATCCGAAGTGAAATGCGGCTGTGTTGGCAATCGCCTGGATATGGTTGGCTGGAGCAAAATCCGAATCATCACGCGGAATCGCAGGCAGACCGACCAGATCGATTGCCTGAGGAAAGCTGGCCCCAAAATCTGGGTTCTGCCGGCTTCGATACCGCGTGTACCAACTGGTATCCACCGTGAGATCCATGAGACTGGTGAGGCGCCCGATCTGCTTTGCGCCTGTGGCTTGGCTGCTCGGTAGAGTTCGGAACTTGCTTAGATCTACCGCAGGTGCGCCGTGCGATTTCAGGTACGCGTTCAGAAAGGAGGCATGGCTCATTTCGTCCAACGTATTGCTGGAGATATATTGTGACCCGTCGCCATCCAGCTGTTGCAATGCGAGTTGAAAGGGATTTTGGGGGCCGGAGGTGACACCACCCAGTTCGGCATACTGCTCCCAAAGATCGCTTTCGATAAGCTCAGCGGCGGCCAAAAACCTGAGAATTGCAATATCGCCCTTTGAAAGAGGAAGTTTTTGATTCGCGCTACCAAATGCAGGAGTTCCTTTAGCAAGAACTGCGGCGCCTATACCGGCTGCAGTCCCGGCTACAACGGTGTTTCTCAGAAATGATCGCCGGTTGGAGCCTTTACCTGCCCCTTCAGCGATGGCAGATGGAGATGGTTCTGCGGTTGAGCGTTTTACTTCCTGGCTCATAATTACACACTCCGGATCTCTAGCTTGAATTCCACGATCCAGGCAGGGATTTGAGTCGCGGTGAGGACAGAGTAGTAAGTTAATGGGGATCGCTTGTCACAGTAGCGTCGGCACTTTGTAAAAGGATAATCTTGCAGCCAGTACCGGGATATCTAGCGCAAGTTCTCTGCTATCGATCATGGGCAGCTTCGAGAACCCGCATGAATGCCGAGCACTCGAAACGAGTACCATTCATCGGAATCGTAGCCGCTACGTGGAATACATCGTCATCGAGAATTGTCCCGTGTTGCCATCGAGCAAGATATCCCTCACGGTACATTGCTCGCAACTGAGTATGGCGGAGCCATACTGCCGGCAGGTTCGCATCGGAACTGCACGCGCGGGCCGTCAACTCAATGCTGATAACACCATCTTTGCCGCAATAACGCTTGGCTCTTTCGATACACAGCTCGTGTAGGCACTTCAAATCCTTTTCATCCACTTCAGCAATAGAGGCGCCTTCTTCGGCAGCCTTAATGAAGGTTCGGAACGATTGCAGGAGATCCGCTTCGTCGAATGCCATTGGCTGGCCTCCTTCCTCTGCTCCGCCACATCAGTCTACCTTGCGACTCTCGATCGAGGGGCTCGAGTTCTGAAGACCATCCGCGTAATCATTCAAGCCTTCAACTATCCCAGCCAAATCATTGATGCTTTACACTTCTACACAGGTCCACCATGGCGTTTAAGGTACTATCCTTTATTCAGAACAAATGTAACCAGGAGATGAGCATGGGAAAGTTCGTGGTTGGGTTGATCGTAGGACTGATTGCAGTTCCTCTAATTGTGTACTTCTACTTCTCTACGGGACTCGCTCCGGTTGCCACGTCAGCTCCTCCGATGCCATTTGAGAAAATGTTCGCCCGCATGGCTTTGCACGCCCGTATGGACAAAGAGGTTCCGAAGACGGTTCCGGTTCCAGCGGACGAGGCTAACTTCACCGCAGGCGCGCAAGTCTACAAGGAACATTGCGCCGTTTGCCACGGACTACCGGGAGCACCGCAATCAGCGATTGCGGCCGGAATGTTCCCCAAGCCCCCTAAGCTCATGCAAGGCACGGGTGTGACGGACGACCCTCCCGGCGAGACGTATTGGAAGGTGGCGGGTGGAATTCGCATGACCGGAATGCCAGGATTCGAGAAAACTCTTTCAACGACTCAGATGTGGCAGGTTAGTCTGGTCTGTGCGAATGCCGATAAATTGCCCGATTCGGCGAAACAGATTCTCGCGCAGCTTCCTCCAATGCCACCTGCTGCCGAGCCGCAAAAAAAGTGACACCCGAATCATCGATTCCATTTAAGCGGCCTCTGGGCCGCTTTAGATGTTTAAGGGACTTTCCCCTGGGATCGCAGGCCTGAGTTGCTGGCATCTCGCATGCTATAGTGCGATTCCGATGGGATCGTTCCTCTTGTTTGCGTTTTCGTGGTGGGCAATTCTGCTGCGAGTAGTCGCAATCGTCCACTTCATCCGGCGGCGTCCGAATTTCTACTGGCTGTTCATCATTCTTTTCCATTGGATCGGAGCCCTGGTTTATATCTTGGTTGAGGTCGTTCCTGACGCCGGATTGTTGCGCACCTCCTTTCAGGTTTTTCCGCGCAGGCAGCGCATCAGGGAATTGGAACGAATTATTATCGATAATCCTTCCGCCGGGAACTTCGAAGAACTCGGCCAACTCTACCTCGATAACGGCAATTTTGCGCAAGCCCGTGCGGCGTATGACAAATCCATCTCTTCGCGCACCGATTCCCCAGATCCTTTTTACCGCAGAGGCATCGCCGAGATCGAACTGGAAGATTTTGTTGCCGCGGTCCCCGACCTTGAGCGTGCGGTAAGCGCGGATCCGGGCTATGACTTTCACAGGGCGAAAGGACTGCTCGCCTGGGCCTACGCCCAAACCGGCCAGAGCGATAAGGCCAACGCAATGTTCCAGCAAGCTACAAAGATTTCAACTCTGTCTGAAACCTATTACCACTACGCACTTTTCCTCGAATCGCAGGGACGAAGCACCGAAGCACGTATCTGGGCAAAAAGAATCCTCGATAAGAAACCCACGATGCCGCGTTACCTGCGTCGCCGCGAGAGGCCGTGGTTTCGCAAAGCCAGCGGGCTCCTGGGGCGACTGCCGAAGTAGCCAATCCCTGCGGCCGCTGCCCGCATCCTCCCCGGTGATACCATCAGATCAGTGACGCTTACCAGGAATTCCATCCGGTTACTGGCGACTGATATCGACGGCACCTTGCTCAACCCACAATTTCAGATTTCCGATCGGGATTTGGTCGCGCTTCGAGACGCTCATTCTGCCGGAGTCGAGGTTTTGCTTGTCACGGGGCGCCGGCATACCTTCGCCCTGCCGATCGCCAAACAACTCGGCTTCGACCTGTGGCTGATTAGCTCTAATGGCGCGATTACGCGGTCGTTAAGTGGCGAGACTTTTCATCGCGACCTGATGCCCGCAAAAACCTGCCGCCGCCTGTGCGAAATGATGCAACAATTTCGGGGGAATACCGTTCTTACATTTGACAGGGAGACCAGGGGAGCCATCGTGCTCGAACGTCTGGATGAACTGGGCGCAAGCATCCGACGATGGCTCGAGAAAAATATGGAATTCATCGAGTTCGTTGTCCCCCTGGAGAATTCGTTGGTTACGGATCCGGTCCAGGCGATGTTCTGCGGAACGATGACGCGGATGAATGCCGCCCTGCGCGTCCTGAACGAAGCTGGATTGACGGGGAAAGTCACCATCCTTCGTACCGAGTACCCGGAACGCGATCTGTCGATGATCGACGTGCTGAATGCAAACTGTTCCAAGGGTCACGCGCTGGAACGATGGGCAAAACATCGTGGATTCCGCCGCGAAGAGGTCATGGCCGTTGGTGACAATCATAACGACGTCGAGATGCTTGAGTTCGCTGGCCATCCAGTTATCATGGGGAATGCGTGCGAAGAGCTTCGCAGCCGCGGTTGGCATATCACCGGCGGGAACCATGAATGCGGCCTGGCTGCGGCCGTGGAGTCAGTGTTCGCTGGTTAGTAATCTGAAAAATGATATTTTTGAAATTTTGATGAAGTTTGCGAGTCCATCCCGTTCTACTTCCTGGCTGATCGCCATTCTCGTTCTCTGTACGCTTCCCTGCTTCTGTACAGATGTGGCGGTGCTCAAGAACGGCTTCTCCATCAGGCACGAGCGTAGAGAATCAGTTGGAGATACGACTCGCCTTTATATGACTGCAGATGCAGGCAGTTTCGTCGACGTGCCCACGGCACAGATTGATCATTTTGAATTCGTTCCAGACGACCCTTCGACCCGTCCTCAACCCACTGAAGCAGCGTCTCGTTCTATATCGCCAGTACCTTCCCGCAGTCCACTCGATATCCACCAAGTTGTGAACGAGGTCAGCGGCCGATATCGGCTTGACCCCGATCTGGTCGCAAGTGTGATCAAGGCAGAAAGTGGCTTCAATGCGCATGCTATTTCACACAAAGGCGCGCAGGGACTCATGCAGTTGATGCCCGGCACAGCTTCGCAGCTGGGCGTCCCGAACGCATTTGATCCGCAGGCCAATGTGGATGGCGGCGCGAAATATCTGCGCGAACTACTTGAAAAATATAACTTCGATTTAGTCAAGGCGCTCGCTGCGTATAACGCCGGGCCACTTCGAGTGCAGCAGTTCGGCGGAGTGCCTCCGTATTATGAAACCCGAGCCTATGTAGCTCGCGTCGTAAAGGACTTCAATAAGAAAAAGCTTGCCGAGCAGAAAGCTACCAAGAACCCTGCCCAAAACGAACAGGCTAGTTCAACCAAATCCAATTCCAGAATGTAATTCTCTGAGTTCATCTCTCGTTTGACCCTTGTCGCTGGGTCATTTACCTTGAGTGGTGCCGTTTCCCTCTCCGCGTTCGGGTCGCGGCCTGAGATCTCCCCCATTCATGGATAGAAAACGCATTCTGGCCAGCGTCGTTGTCTTCCTTATCCTGGCCGTTCTTGTTTATCTGCAATACCGGCACTGGCGAACTTTCGATTGGCACACATTCTGGAGTCAGACCCACCGCATCAAGAAGTGGCACGTTTTTCACGGCATTGCACTCATTTATCTCGCCTACATAGTGCGAGCCATTCGCTGGAAAATTTTTCTGCGCCCCGTACGGCCAAAAACGCCCCTCGCTGATCTGGTTTCGCCCACCTTGGTCGGCTTCACGGGCCTGGCGTTGCTCGGACGCGCCGGCGAGTTCATCCGCCCTTATCTCATCGCCCGACGTACCGATCTCCCCTTTTCTTCGCAACTCGCTGTCTGGGCTGTAGAGCGCATCTTTGATATCGGCGCTTTTGCGGTTTTAATGGCATTGGCCATTTTCCTTCCGAGCGCCCTGCAATCCATTCCTCACCCGGAGTACTATCAGCGCTTTCGCGAAGCAGGATTCATTCTGATAGCCCTTGTCGCGGCAACCGGCATCGGCGCAGTCATTGTGGGACGAAATGGCGAGGCTACGGCTCGATGGGTACAGTCGCGATTCTCCCATCTGTCTCCGAATTTAGGCCACAAACTGGCGCAGAAAGTCCGCGAGTTCGGCATGGGCTTGAACACAATCGACGGCCCGGCATCATTTTTCTGGCTGGCGGTAGTTTCTGTCGGGATGTGGTACATGATCGCGCTGGCGTATCACGAAGTCACCCACTCTTACGGGGTGGATGCACTCGAGATTCCGGTTTCACAGCTGCTGATCCTGATCTTTGCGAGCATGCTCGGATCCATGCTCCAGCTACCGGCAGTCGGCGGCGGATCGCAGATGGCGACCATTGCGACCCTCTCCAGCGTTTTTGATGTGCCTCCGGAAATAGCGGCCAGTTGCGGCATCTTACTTTGGCTGGTAACTTTCTTCGCCGTCGTGCCGACAGGCCTCCTGCTTGCTCACAACGAAAGGCTCTCGCTGCGGAAACTTTCGGTCGAAAGCCATCGTGAGGAAGAAGTAGAAGTGACCCCGCCAAAGGAACACTGAATTCACGTCTACCCTAGTGCCCTAACAATCCGTAAATATCGAGTTCGTTCTGAGTTCCGACGAAAACCTTCCCGTTTGCAATCGTAGGGACGGTGAATTTCAAAGCCAGGCCCGCTGTGTCTCGAGAACCGGCCTGGGTGCTGTCGTACAGTTCGTTCGTGAGGTTTTTCGCGTCATAGGCACGCAGGATCGACGCGCCACCGCTCTTGAAGCTGGAATTATCAATTTCCCAGACAATCCCATTGTTTGATCCGTTGGCGGAAATCGACACGGTCGCGCCGTGCGTAGTGACCACCGGCTGGCCGTTGGACGTCGGCTGGTTCGACATGAAACCGTTGCTCCAGCTGAACATGTGCAACACGTCACCTTCAGGGTGGATGTACAAGTTCCCATTCCAGTACGCCGGAGTCGAAAAAATATTGTCCAAAGCTTTGACACCGGTATGCACCGTCTGGATCACGTTGTTCGTTGATGCAGAGAACGAGCCCATGTCATCTCGATTCACCACGAAAACATTTCCATCCTTTCCGCCGCCGATAACCTCATGAGGCGTCGAAGAGGAGTTGTCGGGCATCAGCACCAGAGAGCCACTTCCCAGGTCCGCATCGTTCAGAGCAAGGTATCCAGCGTTATCGGGTTGAAAGAAATCCTCCTGCGACAGGTTGTCACCAGAAAGCCGCAGGAAAGAATCGTTGTAACCGCTGGGCGGATCGTTTTCGTCGACGCCCGTCATGATGTAAACCTTGCCGGTCGATTCATCGATGGCGGGCGCGCCGCCGCCATTCCAAAGACCACCGCCAGCGCCGTCCGGCGTGTCG
>JASLEQ010000658.1 GCA_030151135.1 Candidatus Sulfotelmatobacter sp.
GAGCATCGCCCTTGACCTGTAGCGCCGCGTTGATGCCCGCCATCAGTCCCTGGCAAGCCGCTTCTTCATATCCCGAGGGGCCGTTGATTTGCCCCGCCAAGAAAAGTCCGGCGATTTTTTTAATTTCAAGCGCGCGGCTCAGCTCGGTGGGATCGATGGAATCATATTCAATGGCATATCCCGGGCGCATCATCTCCGCCGACTCAAGCCCGGGGATCGACTTCAGGATCGCCAGTTGCACGTCAATCGGCAGCGACGTGCTCATGCCGTTAACGTAAATTTCATGCGTGTTGAGGCCCTCGGGCTCCAGAAAAAGCTGGTGCGTCAACTTGTCAGGAAACTTGACGATCTTGTCTTCGATCGATGGGCAATAGCGCGGCCCGGTCGATTGAATCTGGCCGCTGTACATCGGTGATCGGTGCACATTCTCCCGGATAACGCGGTGCGTCTCTTCGGTCGTGAACGCGATGTAGCATGGTACCTGCGAATCATGATGTGCGACGCGCCGCGTTCGAAAGCTGAATGGAGTCGGGTCCACATCGCCCGGCTGGCGCTCGAACCGGGACCAGTCGATAGTGCGGCCATCGAGTCGCGGAGGCGTTCCGGTCTTGAGTCGGCACCCGCGCAGCCCTAACTTCTTGAGCGCTTCGCCCAGAAGAACGGCGGCAGGTTCTCCGGATCGGCCAGCTGGATATTGCTGTTCGCCGCAATGAATCAATCCATTGAGAAATGTACCGGTCGTGATGATGACAGCTTGCGCCCCGACCGTGCGGCCGTCGCGGAGCTTTATACCTAGTACCGTGTTGCGAGTGGCCAGGGGGAACTCGTCGGTCGAGACTCTCGACTCGGGACTCGCGACGATTAAATCCGCAACTTCCGCCTGCTTGATCTTGAGATTCGGCTGCGACTCGAGCACCTCGCGCATCTTCAGCCGGTAAGCCTGCTTGTCGCATTGCGCTCTTGGAGACCACACCGCGGGCCCGCGTGAAGTATTCAACAGCCGGAACTGGATTCCGACCGCGTCGGTGATCTCGCCCATGATGCCGCCGAGGGCATCAACCTCGCGAACCAGGTGACCCTTGGCAATTCCGCCAACTGCAGGATTGCACGACATCTGCGCGATCAGATCCACATTCAGCGTGAACAGGGCTGTCTTCAAGCCCATCCGTGCAGAGGCCATCGCCGCCTCGCACCCGGCATGTCCGGCGCCGACCACGACCACATCGAATTGTTCCGTGAAAAGCATCAGGCAAATTCAACGTCAAAAAACACGGCCAAGGGAGCGCTCAAAACTTTGAGCATTCAAGCGGAAATCCCCACGAGCGATCTACCCCAGATGGAACGTTTGCGTACTTCTCCTTTCATTCTAACAACTTGCTCTCGTGGGTGATCTGGATCACTTGCCGACCGTGCCTCTCGCTCGTATATTGGGCGTGCAGGCTGCAAGCCTTCCGAGGAGCGTATGACCACCGCCGAATTCTTCAAGGAACTGGACACTCGCATCGCGAAATATGACCTGCTCTGCCATCCGTTTTACAAAGCCTGGTCGGCTGGACGCCTGACCCGCGACGATCTGCGTGAGTATGCGCAGGATTATTACCATCATGTGGAAGCTTTTCCGTCTTATCTTGCGGCTCTCGGAGTGCGTTTGCAGGACGGAGAACTCCGCCGCGCGGTGCTGGCCAATATGTGCGACGAAAAGGGCGCCGAAAGCAAGACACCGACCGCGATCCCGCATTCCGATCTTTGGCTCGACTTCGCCGAGGGCATGGGATCGACGCGCAACCTTGAGTGGCACCACCCCGTCCCCGAGATTCGTAAGTTGATTCGCTATTTCCAGAGTGTTGCCGGCGAAGGCTCGCCGGAAGAGGCCCTCGCCGCGTTCTACGCCTACGAATCGCAGGTGCCGCGCGTTGCCGGCGAAAAGGAACGCGGCCTGCGCGATCTGTACAGTGCAGACGACAAGACCTGCGGCTATTTCACCCTTCACGCGACGGCCGACGTGTATCACTCACAGGTGTGGCGCAAGCAGCTCGAAAAGAGAATCGAAGCGCATCCGGAAACCGCAGAAGCTGCTCTTGACGCCGCCGAGAATGCGGCCCGCATGCTGTGGACCGCGCTCGATGGCATCGATGCGCGGCGGCATGCCACGGCGATCGCCTAGTGTTGCTGTGATTCAAAATCAGGGGCCAATGATTCGCTAGAATCATTGGCTCGTTGTTCCTCTGAGGCGTTTTCTTGGCGAAAGAAATACCTATTGGCGCGCGCGGCGAAGCATCTGAGACTGTTGAGTTCAAGCACACTCTGACCGCTCACCACCCGCAACTGCCTCCTGTCTATTCCACTCCTGACATGATCCGGTTGATGGAAACCGCCGCTTTTCACGCGCTCCAGCCCTACTGTGAAAACGACGAAATCACCGTGGGCACGTCGATTAACGTTCAGCATCGCGCCGCCAGCGGGATTGGCGCACTCATCAAGGCGGAGGCCATTCTGGAATCCTTTGATGGCCGGTTTTACACGGTGCGCGTCACCGCTCGTGATGACGCGCAGGAAATTGGTCGAGGAACGGTCGGCCGCGCCGTCGTCAGCATCGGGAAATTCCTCGACAAGATGAAGAATGGGAGCAAGTGAAGTGGCAATGCCGGATCCTGAGCAGGTCAAAAAAGCCGAAGCTTTCCGCCGCATGCATTCCGGTCCTGAGGCGCTGGTTCTAGTGAACGCCTGGGATGCGGCCAGCGCTCGCATCATCGAAGAGTGTGGTTTTCCGGCAGTCGCGACGAGCAGCGCGGGCATCGCCTTTAGCCATGGATTCCCCGATGGCGAAAAGATCCATCCGGACCAGATGATGAAGGCTGTGGCCGAGATATCGGCCGCGGTGCGTGTGCCTGTGACAGCCGATTCCGAAGCCGGTTACGGCCATACCGCAGAGAGCGCCGCCCACACTGCGCGGCTGGTTCTTTCCGCCGGTGCAGTCGGAATGAATTTCGAAGACGCAACAGGGAATGCCCGTGCGCCCCTCGCCGACCTCCGTTTGCAGGTGGAGAGAATTCACGCGATCCGGGAGGTGGCCGATCAGGCGGGCATCCCGCTTGTCCTGAATGCTCGTTCCGACGTTTATCTTCTGCAAGTCGGAGAGCCCAGTACCCGCTATGACGAGACGGTCAGAAGGCTTGTCGCCTACCGCGATGCGGGAGCGGACTGCGTTTTTGCCCCCGGCATTCGCGACTTGGAGATCATTGGCCGCCTTGTGAAAGATGTTTCATGTCCATTGAACATTCTGGCAGTGCCGGGCTCTCCGTCAATCTCGGAGTTGACCAGACAGGGCGTCAAGCGAGTCAGTTTGGGATCGGGGCCGATGCGAGCGGCGATTGGACATCTCCGGAAGTTAGCCGAGGAAGTAAAGAGTCACGGCACATACGCGCTGATGGACGGCGCGCCTTCCCACGCCGAGATGAATCATTTGATGAACAGAAACCAGAAGCCCACGTCTGAGAACTGAGAGCTCCCATCCTCATCGGCGTCATCTCCGACACTCACGGACTGCTTCGGCCGGAAGCACTGGACGCTCTCCGCGGCTCCGACCACATTATTCACGCCGGAGATGTCGGCGATCCCGCAATTCTGGAGCACCTGAAAGCTGTGGCGCCACTGACTGCCATCCGTGGCAACATCGATAAGGCGGCCTGGAGCAAGAACTTGCCCGAGACGGAACTTGTCGAATTCAGCGGCGTTTCCGTCTACGTCGTGCACGATCTCGGGAAGTTGGATCTCAAGCCCGAAGCCGCGGGAATCCATGTGGTCATTTCCGGTCATAGCCACGTTCCCAAGCAGGAGATTCGCAACGGCGTGCTGTACTTCAATCCCGGCAGCGCCGGACCGCGTCGATTCAAACTTCCCATCTGCGCAGGAAAGTTGACCATCGACGGCTCAAACATTCGGGGCGAGATCATCAAGATCGCCGATTAGGATCGCCGACCGCAGATTTGCGAGAAAACTTTTCACCCTCAGCACCTGCCCCATCCATCGCCGCCCGTTTCCGATTGCTACAATTCCCACTGCATGTCGCTCTCGTTCCGAGTAGAAAAAACGGCCGGCCGCGCCCGCCAGGGAGTGCTTTCGCTTCCCCACGCGGCAGTGGAGACGCCCGTATTCATGCCGGTAGGCACTGTCGCCTCGGTCAAAGCGGTGCCTCAGGAGATCGTCGAGGAACTGGGCGCTCACATCATCCTTGGCAATACCTATCACCTGTATCTGCGGCCTGGAGTCGACACGGTTCGCCGCATGGGCGGGCTGCACGGATTCATGTCCTGGAATCGCGCCCTCCTCACCGACTCCGGCGGCTTCCAGGTCTTCAGCCTCAGCGAACTTCGCAAGCTGACCGAAGACGGAGTCACCTTCCGCTCGCATCTCGATGGCTCCTCGCACTTCTTTAGCCCGGAAAGCGCGATGGAAGCCCAGATTGGCCTCGGCGCCGACATCATTATGGCGTTCGATGAGTGCACCGAGTACCCGGCCGAGTCTTCCCGCCTCCGCAAATCGATGGAACTTACCGCCCGATGGGCCGCCCGCAGCAAGAAGTATTTTGAAGAACACAAGCACGAAGTGCCGTGGGGAGCAGCTTCGAGCATCGAGTTTCAGGCTTCGAGGGGCCCGGATTCTCGAAACTCGAAACCGGAAACCCGAAACTTTATTGAGGGCACGCAGTCTCTGTTCGGCATCGTGCAAGGCGGCATGGACCGCGGCCTGCGGAAGGAGTCGGCCGAGCGCACGATCGAGATAGGCTTTCCCGGCTACGCCATCGGAGGTCTCAGCGTCGGAGAGCCTCGCGAACTTACCCGGGAAATCGTCGAGTCCACTCTGGAGCATCTGCCCAAAGACAAGCCCCGCTATCTCATGGGCGTAGGCACTCCGGAAGAGATCGTCGAATACTCGAACATGGGTATCGACATGATGGATTGCGTGCTGCCCACGCGGGCCGCCCGCCACGGCCTACTGTTCACATCAGAGGGCAAAGTGTCGATCAAGCAGGCGCGCTACGCCCAGGACCAGGGTCCGCTCGATCCTAATTGCCCATGCCGCGTCTGCCGACGCTATTCACGGGCCTACTTGCGGCATCTTTATGCATCCAACGAGGTATTGGCGCAGGTCTTGAACACCATCCACAATCTGGCCTTCTACCTTGACACCATGCGGCGAGTCCGGCATTCTATTTCACTTGGGGAAGAGTCCCGTTTTCTTTCTGATCTATGGTCTCGATCGAAATCGTAGGCTCAATGGGAAGACCTCCCCGGATTCAAGCCTGAGGCCGTGAAAACGGCCCAAGTCGATCCAAACCCCGCGGTGACATAATAAAAACGGGCGCTGTAGCGCGGGCAGTCGGTCGTGCACGAGTGTCGTTGATATGCCGTTATCTTTCATCCTACAAGCCGCTGGCGGGGGAGCACTGGGTGGCATGGTGCTGTTTCTGCCGCTCGTTCTCCTGATCTTCTACATGTTCTATTCCCAGCAGCGCCGCCAGAAAAAATGGCAGGGCATGCTGGATCGACTGAAAGCCGGAGACAAAGTCACCACCAGCGGTGGCCTCCGGGGCACCATCATGTCGCTGAAGGACGATTCCATTCACCTCCGCGTCCCTCCAAATAACCTGGTCGTGGAAGTGACCAAGGCTTCAGTGACGCAGGTGAGCACGATCGAAGACGAACCGAAAAAATAGTTTCAAGTTTCGGGTTTCAAGTGGCAAAGCGGCGAACTCGAAACTAGAAACCCGAAACTCGAAACTGGGTTTTCTTATGAATAAGAACCTTCTCTGGAAAGTCGTATTCATCGTCGGCACGATGCTGTTTTTCCTTTACGGCATCTTCGGCATTCCTAAGAGCTTGAGCCCTGACGGGCTGGCTGCCGCTATTCTGGATCACATTCACCTGGGCCTCGATCTCAAGGGTGGAACGCACCTCATCCTGCAGGTGCACGTGAATGACGCCGTCAATGTTGACGCCCAGAATGCCATCGAAGTGCTGAAAGACCAGTTCCGCAGTCACAAGATTGAGTACACCGACATCACCCAGCCCGATCCCCAGAACAATCCCGACCGCATTGTCCTGAAGGGCGTTCCGCCGGCTGCCCGCAGCGACCTGCGCAGCATCGTTCAAGACCGCTTGCCTGAATATGACGTCACTGGCGGCGCCGATAACTCGTGGCTTCTCTCGATGAAGCCATCGAATCTGACGGAACTCAAGAACCGTGCCGTCACGCAGGCCATTGAGACCATTCGCAATCGTATTGACGCTCTTGGCGTAAGCGAACCTACGATCCAGGAACACGGGCTTGGTCAGTACCAGATCCTGGTCCAGTTGCCGGGCGTGGACGACATGACGCGCGTGCAAGAGATCATGCAGAACACCGCGATGCTTGAGATCAAGCAGGTCATCAGCGGACCTTATCCCAGTCAGGCGGCTGCGCTCCAGGCCAACAATGGCGTGATCCCGGCAGACCAGATGCTCCTCCCGGGAAATACAGTCGGCGGGGCAGCCGGGGGAGAGCAGTGGTTCCTGGTATCGCGCGTATCGGCCATCAGCGGCAAAGACCTTCGCCACGCCGATCCCAGCAGCGATCAGAACGGCCAGCCCGACGTCAACTTCCAGTTGACCAGCGAGGGCGGCCAGCGTTTCTATAGCTTCACCTCGTCACACGTGAAAGACAGCCTGGGCGTCGTTCTCGATGGCAAAGTTCGCGAGGTTGCGACCATTGACGAGCCCATCCGCGATCAGGTTCAGATCCGCGGCCACATGGATTTGCAGGCCGCAAAAGACCTGTCGATGATCCTGAATTCGGGCGCGCTGCCGGCCAGCATCTCGTACCTCAATGAAGAGGTCGTCGGTGCCTCGCTGGGCGCAGACTCCATCCGCGCCGGGGTTCGCGCGGCGGTCATCGGCATGGTCGCTGTGCTGATTTTCATGCTGATCTATTACCGCGGCGCTGGCGTCAACGCCGACGTGGCCCTGATTTTCAACCTGATCATCCTCCTCGGCTTTTTGGGATGGTCGACCATAGCGGGCGTGAACGTGGCGCTTACTTTGCCGGGAATCGCGGGAGTGATCCTGACCGTTGGCATGGGCGTGGACTCCAACGTCCTGATTTTCGAGCGTATTCGTGAGGAATTGAGCAACGGCAAAACGCCGCCATCAGCGGTAGATCAGGGATTCAGCCACGCCTGGATCACCATTGTCGATACCCACGTCACGACCATCGTCTCGGCCGCGATTTTGTTCATCTTCGGTACCGGACCGGTGAAGGGCTTCGCAACCACTCTGACCTTTGGTTTGCTCGCCAACCTGTTCACCGCGGTCTTCGTTTCACGCGTCATTTTTGATTGGGTCCTGAGCCGCAAGCAGCGCGGAGATGCGCTGAGCATTTAGGAAATTGACTCATTGAGTGACCGGGCCATTGAGCGATTGAAAGAGCGGAAAGCGTTGGTTTCAATCGCTCAATCAGGCAATCGCACAGTCGCTCAATCTTGAGATAAGGGGCTAGAACCGGTGGAGTTCTTTCATAACGTCAACATCGATTTTCTCGGGAAGAAGTGGTACTTCCTCGCCTTTTCGCTGGTGTTTAGCGTCGCCGGCCTGTTTTCCATGCTGTTCTGGCACCACATTCCGTGGGGTGTCGATTTCCGCGGCGGAACTCTTGTCTACGTGAAGTTCTCCCACACCCCCGATCTGAGAGCAGTCCGGAACGACATGGATCGAGCCGGCCTGCAGGACCCGAAAATTCAGACCTATGGTGTCGCCTCCAACAACGAGGTCCTGATTGACCTCGGTTTACGCGAAACCAGCGAAAAAGCTCTGGATCAAGGCAAAAATAAGATCATCGCAGCGCTGGAAAAGAACGCGCCCGCCGGCAAAGCCGACCTGAACAACGCCGCGTTGCTATCGATCAAGAACTATCTGATGGATAAAGACCCGATGCATCTGGGGACCGACGCGGATCCCAAGTACACCGCCCAGGCCCAGGCAATCGTAGATTTTCGGGACAAGGCGCGTGGGGGCGTCCTCAACTCTCTCGACGAATTGAAAGGTGCTCCCGGCGTGGATCCCGCGGCCGCCGCATCGCTCAATGACGGCTTCTTTTTGTCTGATTTTGGGGTTCGCAACGTTGAAATTGTCGGGCCGCAGGTAGGGAGTCAATTACGCACCCAGGCGGGTCTTGCGACGTTGTACTCGCTGCTCGGGATGCTGGTTTACCTCGGCTTCCGCTTCGAATGGATTTATGGCATCGCGGCCGTCATCACGGTGTTCCACGATACCCTGATCACTGTAGGCGCGTTCTCACTCACGAACACCGAGATTTCGCTGACCGTCATTGCGGCCATCCTCACCCTGATTGGTTACTCTAATAACGACACGATCGTGGTATTTGACCGCATCCGCGAAAACATTAAACTCATGCGGCGGGAGAAGCTGTCAGAAATCGTTAATCGCAGCATCAATCAGACCCTGAGTAGAACGATCTTGACAGCAGGCTTAACCTTCCTTACTGTACTTGCTCTCTTCTTGTTCGGCGGCGAGGTGCTCCGTGGCTTCAGCCTCGCCCTGGTGATTGGCATCTTAATCGGAACGTATTCTTCGATTGCCATCGCCGCACCCATCCTGGTCGCCTATCAGGACTGGCGGATCGAACGGGGAAAGCGACCGGTCGGTATGCCGGTGGGAAAACAAGTCAGCAAGGTTAGGTAAGAAACCCGATAGGAATCGCCCATTCATTCATTTACGCCTTCTTAGATGCGCGTTAGAAGGTTTGCTCTGCGCCACGTCGTCGATCCGGAAGACCCCTTGGCGCGCAGTCAGATTCTGGGAGCAAAGGAGATGTCGTTGGTGTCTATGTATCCGTAGGGGTCTGAACGTTTGGGGAGAATCTCATGTTTGAAGACAGCCTTATCGAGTCCGGCGGCAAGCTCAAGACAAAGCGGGGATGGACGTCCATCGTCTCGTTCATTCTGCAATTCATGATCATTGGAGTTATGGTGCTGATTCCATTGATCTTCACCGAGGCCCTGCCGAAGACCGTAACTCTCGGGTTCCTGGTGGCTCCTCCACCACCGCCACCGCCTCCACCGCCGGCCGCAGCCCCGGTGAAGGTCGTCAAAGTCATCCAAACCGACATCGTCAATGGTGAGCTGCGCACGCCTACCAAGATTCCCAAAAAAGTGGAAATGATCAAAGAAGAGGAAGCTCCTCCCCCGGCCATGGCTTCGGCTGGAGTGGTTGGCGGCGTCCCGGGCGGCGTCCCCGGTGGTTCGATGGGTGGCGTAATCGGCAGCGTGCTGAACTCCACTCCGGTAGCCGTTCCCAAGATTGCAACTCCGCAGCGTGTCCGCGTGTCCGCTGGTGTTACGGCAGGTTTGCTGGTTAGAAAGGTAAACCCAACGTATCCCCCGCTCGCTCGCCAGGCTCGCATTCAGGGCACCGTGATCCTGCAGGCACAGATCAGCAAGACCGGTGAGATCGAAAACCTGCAACTGGTCAGCGGTCACCCGATGCTCGCCCCGGCAGCGATCGAAGCGGTCAAGCAGTGGAAGTACCGGCCGTATTTGTTGAACGGCGAACCGGTGGAAGTCGAAACCCAGGTTCAGGTGAACTTCACCCTGGCCGGAGGCTAGACCTCATCCTGTGGGCGCGCATGCGCCACGCGACCGGTTCGATGGTTTTCGCCCTCCCCGTCTCCTTCACAATTGGTGACGGGTGGGGGCTCCAAGTGAGCCGGACTCACCGGTCTTTTCTCATACCGTGGAGTTCGAGCCGTGCGGCGTAAGCTGCACGCCCGCAGGCTTTTCGATTCCCAGCCAGCGGTAGAACTGCAAAGCGCATCAAAGGTTCCTAGTAACAAACAGGTAAAGAGTTCCGAGGAGGGAAAAGCAACTCATGTTTGCACTTCACGTAGCAGGCGTTTTCCATCACATTCCTGCCGCAGCTACCTGGATCGTCCAGGAAGGTGGCGGCACTCTGGCAACCGATCCATTGGGCTTGTGGAAAGCTATGGGCTGGGTTGCGCGAACCGTCGTGATCATCCTGTTCATCATGTCAGGCTGGTCGATTGGCGTCATGATCGATCGCTGGCTGGCCTATAGCGCGGCTCGCAAGCAGTCGCGTGCATTTGCTCCCGCCGTAGCGGGCGCACTGCGCGATGGCCGCATCGACGAAGCCATCAAGGTTGCCGAGCGCAACAAGAAGAGCCACCTGGCCAAGGTCGTCACCGCTGGCCTCATGGAGTTCAAAGCCCACCAGGATAGCCCCGGCGCCATCCCTGGAGAGACCATCGAAGCTTCCAAGCGCGCTCTGGAGCGCACCGAAGCAATCGTTCACGCGGAACTGAAGCGCGGATTGGGCGGCCTCGCCACCATCGGTTCCACCGCTCCGTTCGTCGGACTGTTTGGAACGGTGATGGGCATTTTGAACGCCTTCATCGGCATCAACAACTCGAAGGCCACCGGTCTGGCCGCCGTCGCTGGCGGTATCGCCGAAGCCCTCGTCACAACCGCTATCGGGTTGCTCGTCGCCATCCCGGCCGTCATGATGTTCAACTATCTGACCGGTCGTGTGGAAGCGTTCGACGTCGAGATGGATAACTCCTCGAGCGAACTGATCGACTACTTCCTGAAGAAGCGCGGCGACGTCAGACGGTAACGCCCGCCGTCAGGCCGCGACGTCCGATCTCGCACTGAGTTGCTGGTCCGGCGCTGGTCAATTCCAGCGCCGGCCCTTCCCGACTGAAAGCGATTCCGGGCGGTCCGGCTACAGAAGGACGGGAGACATCAAGCTATGGCATTAGCGAAGAGAAATGAAGGAGCAAAGGTCAGTTCAGAAATCAACGTCACTCCCATGGTGGACGTGATGCTGGTCCTGCTGATCATCTTCATGGTGGTCACGCCCATGCTGCAAAAAGGTATCAGCGTGGACATGGCCAAAGTGAACAACCCGGAGCAGATGCCCGACGCGGACAAGGAAGACGCTCTTCTGGTCTCCATTACGCGGAACGGCGAGGTTTTCTTCGGCAGCGAGAAGATCACAGTCGATAATCTGACTACCAAAGTCAAAGACCGCCTTGCCAACAGGCCCGATAAACGCGTCTACGTCAAGGCTGACATGCGGGCCCGTTTCGGAAGCGTGGTTCAGGTGGTCGATTCTGTGCGCGCCGCCGGAGTAGACGATCTTGGTCTGCTGACCGATCAACGGAAAACATCTCCGACCACCCCACCGCCAACCGGAGCAACAGGGCAGGGGCAGGCAGGGCAATAGAGGAGAGCTATCATGGGAATGTCAGTTGGCCCGAGCGGAGGCCAGAGTGCCAATATTAACGTCACGCCGCTCATCGATGTGCTGCTGGTGCTGTTGATCATCTTCATGGTGATCTCCCCGGTGACTCCAAAAGGTCTGGATGCACTGGTTCCCCAGCCGCCACCGCCGAATGCGCCGAAAAACAATACTCCTGACCGCACCATCGTCGTTCAACTGATCGACCGTGGCCCCGGACAGGAACCTGGCGTCAAGATCAACAACGAAGATGCCACCTGGGACAACCTGCAGGGACGTCTCACCGACATCTACAAACAACGCGCGGAAAAAGTGATGTTCGTCAAGGGAGACGATGCAATCCCCTTCGTCAACGTCGCCAACGTGATTGACATTGCCCACGCCTCTGGCGTCGACAAAGTCGGTCTGATTACCGCGAAGATCGAAGCGGGCGGCTAGACCGCTCGTCCTGTTCGGCCCGGAGTTGTTCGATTCTTCACTCGGCCCATGGCACGGAAGCTTCCCGCTTCCGTGCTCACAAGGGTCCGCTTGTCAAACCGGTGTCTCTGGGCCTACGATGCTGTGGCGAGGGAGACTTATACCGCAATGAATAAAACTTTTAAACTGCTGACATTGACGGCAGTAGTGCTGGCCCTTTTCTCCTCTGTGGGATGCGACAAGCTCAAGGCCCGCGACCAGCTCAACAAGGGCGTCAAGGCCTACAAAGACAACCACTACGAGCAGGCGATCGATCACTTCCAGCAGGCCGTTCAGCTGGATCCCGCCCTCATCAATGCTCGTATGTATCTGGCGACGGCCTTCGTTTCCCAATACATTCCGGGCGTCGATTCTCCGGACAACCTCCGTACCGCTCAACAAGCTATCGACGAATACCAGAAAGTCATCGACATGAATCCGTCGCGCGACCAGAAGGTCAATAGCGCGAAGGGTATCGCTTACCTTTACCTCAACATGAAAAAGTGGGACGACGCCAAGAAGTACTACCGCATGGCGTCTGACCTCGATCCGAACGATCCCGAACCGTACTATTCCGTCGGCGTGATCGATTGGACCGCATGCTACCAGCCTCGCATGGAAGAGCGTGCCAAGCTGGGCATGAAGCCCGAAGAGCACCTTAGTGCCAAGAACAAAGACCAGAAAAAGGCCTGCGAGGAATTGAAGACCAAGAACTCGCCCTACATCCAGGAAGGCATTGATAGCCTGAACAAGGCTATTCAACTGCGTCCGGACTACGATGACGCGATGGCCTACATGAACCTTATGTATCGCGAACGCGCCGACGTGGAGTGCGATGACGATGCGGCTCGCGCCGAAGACTTGAAGACCGCCGACCACTGGGTCGACGAAACGCTTCGGGTCAAGAAGGCGAAAGCCGAAAAAGCCGCGCAGAACCAGTCGGGTGGCATCACCGTCGACAATCAGGGCAAATAATCCCGCACTTCGCGAGAGATCAGGCCTTCCACTCCGGTGGAAGGCTTTTTCATTTCCCGCGAAGCTCATTCTTTGCTGTATAGCCGGACTTCCACCTTCGCGAATTGCCAGTGCTGCATCTTCGGGAACATCTGCGGCATGACCTGTGACAGCATCACAGTGGTCGCATCCGGTTTCTCCGCAGTCCCGTTATTCATGAGCATCAGCCAGACTCGCGAATACGGGAGCAGTCTGCTCGATAGAAGATCGCCGGTAGGTTTTCCCGTAAAATCGCGGTAACCGAGTCCCGGGCCGTGATTCGGAAACACAATTTCCGGCCCGAAATTGCCCTCAAACTTCGGGCTCGCCGTGTTTTGCTTCAGCCGCGAAGAACGCACAAACTCGTAGGGAATGCGGGTCTCGGCGATGTGAAAAATGATGGCATCGCCAGAACCCGCGTGGTCCAGAATGAAGCCGGCCGCCGCCACGGAAGCGTCGCGCTCGTTGTCGAAATCGTGCGAATACACATAAGGAACGAATCGCGACGATAGCAGCAGGACAATCGCCGTCAGGACCGCGGCCAGCCACACCGGGCGCACGCTCCCCAGTCCTGCTGCCGTGAGCAGCAAAAGCGCCGGCAAACAGAAAATCATGTATCGAGGCAGGAACACCGGACGCGCAAACGATAGCAGAACCGTCAGCACAATCGGCAACAGCAGCCAGATGCAAACAAACTGCACGCGCCATTGACCCCACGTCCGCGAGCGTTGCAGCAGGCGTTTTCCCACCGGAAGCAGCGCCAGGACGCAAGCGAGCACATAGAGCCAAGGCCACCCATTCGTGATATCTGTCAGGAACCGGATCAAATCGCCGAGTCCCGGCCGCTTGATCCATTTGATCGGTCCTGCTCCCGTCTTCGCCACAAAGATCACGAGCGGTGCGACCGCTGCCGCAATTACCTTCCAGCTTTTCTGCAGCTCCACTGCATGCAGGGTCCAGGAGGAATCGGCGCGCTCCGCGTCTGGATCGTCGATCTTGGAATCCGCAATGCATCGCAGGGCAAGCCACTGCGCCGCGATGAGCAGCAGGCCATAGAAATGCGCATAGACCATCAGGATCGTCGCCAGCAGGTACGCCCGCCGTCCACGCGTCGACGGTCGTTTCAGAAACGCAACCAGGAACCCTGACGACAGGGTCGCCAGCAGCGCGAACAGAGCGTAACTGCGCGCTTCCTGCGCATACCGGATCTCGTAGCCATTCAGAGCGCACAACCCGGCGGCAATGAACCCCGTGCGCCGGTCATAGAGGACGCTTCCAACCCAATACACTGCCGCGATGCTTGCCGCTGAAAATACCGCGGAGAGACTTCGAATCAACAACGGGGTTTGTCCCACATGCAGCCAGGCCCGCAGCATCACGTAATAGAGCGACATATTCGCTTCGCGCCACCACAGCAGGTGCAGAAAATTCGGCCAGCTCACCCGCGCGACTTCAACGCTGAAAGCTTCATCGAACCAGAACGGCTTGTAGGCAATGTAGAAGAGGCGAGTAACAAGTCCGGCGGCCACCAGCGCGATCACCGCCAACCATCTCGCGTTTCTTATGAGGTCTGTGTCTCTTGATGCGGGCTCTGCGTCTGGATTGGCATCGAGGAATGGTGGCATGCCCTGGATTTACCCGCGCCGAAGCTTTCCGATCATACTATGTCCCACTACCGGCATCGGCATTCGCGCTCGCCGTCGCGGCCTATCAACGCTCACGCCTGTCGATTGTCCAGTACAATATCCGGTTTGATCCCGAATCACGGGAATCTCAGGCATATGTTCAAGAAGATCCTGATCGCGAATCGCGGAGAAATTGCCGTCCGGGTGATTCGCGCCTGTCACGAAATGGGTATTGCGGCCGTCGCGGTGTACTCCGAAGTGGATCGCGCCTCATTGCATGTGCGCAAATCCGACGAGGCGTACCCCATCGGTCCGGCCGCGGCGAAAGAGTCTTACCTGAATATCGACAAGATTCTTGACGTCGCCAAACGCTCCGGCGCCGACGCCATCCATCCGGGATACGGCTTTCTCTCTGAAAACGCCAGGTTCGCGCGCGCTTGCGCCGAGGCTGGCGTCAAGTTCATCGGCCCGACCGCTGCCTCCATGGACGCCATGGG
>JASLEQ010000682.1 GCA_030151135.1 Candidatus Sulfotelmatobacter sp.
ACTAGCTTCGCAGTCCACCGTCAGCGCGGACGATTAACTGAGCGTCGGCAGCCGACCGCTCCGTTCCGCTGCCCCCGCCACGATAGGCAATGCTGTATCGACCGATTTGCACGCGGATCTCCGGCAGGCTCTTAAGGTCCCATGGAGTCCATTGCAATGCACCGGGTCAAAAACCGTTCGGACCGGGCTATGAGGAAAAATGACTGCCGTACAATTGCTGCGTGCGAATCCTGATCTCCGCCGGCGAGGCTTCCGGTGAAATGTATGGCGCCCAACTCATTGAAGCTCTGCATCGGATCGATCCCTCGATCCAGTTTTTTGGGGTGGGTGGAGGCCGGATGCGCACCGCTGGCTGCGACACTGTCGTCGACGCCAAGGACCTTGCCGTCGTAGGCATCACAGAAATTCTGAACCATCTTCCAAAAATCCTAATGCTCTACAAACACCTGATCCGCGAAGCGGAGCGGCGTCAGCCCGACCTCGCGATCGTAATTGATTCGCCCGCATTTAACTGGCGAGTCGCTCGCCAGATGAAGCGGCGAGGCATTGCGACGATCTACTATGTGGCGCCGCAGTTCTGGGCATGGCGGCAGGGACGCGTCCGTTTGCTAAGGAACTACATCGACAAGGCTCTGGTGATTTTCCCGTTCGAAGAGACTTTTTATCGTGACCGCGGGGTAGACGCTACATTCGTGGGACATCCTTTGGCTGAACTGCCCAGACCAGCGGTATCTCGAGATGATTACGCCGGGCAGTACGGGCTCAACCCAGCGAAGGAGTGGATCACGCTGATGCCGGGAAGCCGGGTCAAGGAAGTCCGGATGAATTTGCCGACAATTCTGGAAGCAGCCGCACTGCTAGGGTCCCAATACGAGTTTCTTCTTCCTGTTGCGCCCACCCTTGATCGACAATTCCTGCGCAGTTTGTTGGGGAGACAGAAGATAAGCCTTGTTTCGGACGCACGGGCGGCCCTCTTTCATTCCCGGGCTGGCATTGTGGCTAGCGGCACGGCGACGGTAGAGGCTGCCCTGATGAATACACCCTTTGTGATGGTTTACCGCGTCTCGCCCCTCACCTATCTATTGGGGAAGCCCCGGGTTAAGGTTCCTCGGTTCGCGATGGTGAACTTGATCGCGGGAGAAGAAGTGGTACCTGAACTGGTGCAACACTCATTTACCTCCAAAAATGTCGTATCCGCCGTAAAGCGGATATTGCTCGACGGCCCAGCCCGTCACAGTATGTTGGAGGGGCTGGCTACAGTCCGAGCCAAGTTGCGCGGAACTGAAACCGACAACTTTGCGCATAACCGGGCTCCTGACCGGGCGGCCGAAATCATAATGTCTTATTGCAGATCTGCCGCCGCAAGCCATTGACAGCCTTACGGCTGCACCTTGGGGTCTAAAGGGGTATGTCTTTGCAGAGTCTTGTGCTCCCAGCATCTTTTGCGTCAGAATCTTCATCATAGGAAATGGGTTATCATTTCCCGGAGATCCTCCTGAATGGCGATCGACCTGCGGCGCGCTCTTTGCGTCCTCACGACTTTTTTGACTTTTTGCGCCCTGCTGATGGCGCCACCGGCTGAAGCAGCGGAGAGATCGCGGCTGCGGGTCGATGACTACCAGATTGACGCCACCCTCGATCCGCATCTGCACCAGATTACGGCGCGCGCCAAAGTCAGGTTCACCGCGCTGCAGGATTTGAGCGTGGCCGTATTTGAACTGCACAATGATTTACGCGTGACCAAGGTCGTCGATGAGAAGAATCAGCCGCTTTCAGCGGAGCGTGTGACACAGGACTCCACAGTTCGCGTGCCGCTTCCCAACGGATTGTCGAAAGACGCCTCTACAACATTGACTTTTGAATATGAAGGCGCTCTGGAAAGCGCCGACAATGGGCCCGTCCCCGGCTTGAGTCTTGCCTACATCGGTGATGACACCAGTTACCTCCTTTATGCGGGACGCTGGTTCCCGGTCAATGCCTACGGCCTAAACCGTTTCACTTCCACGATCAACGTCACGGTTCCCGCTCATATGCTGGTAATCGGAAGCGGAAAAAGTAGCGTTTCCGACGTGGCTCCGCCGAAGAAAACCACTGGAAACGTCCTCCCCACAAAGACATTCACATTTGTGTCTGACAAGCCGAGCTTTCCGGGTACGATCATTGCCGGAATCTTTCAGGAATTCAAGAGTGATGAAGCAGGCATGGACCTTCATGTGTTTTTCAAGCCCACACACCAGAATGTGGCCCCGGCCTATACGACCACAGCGGTGCAGGAATTCACGTATTACATTACGCTCTACGGCCTCGCGCCTTCGCAGAAGCTGAATGTAGTGGAGTTGCCCGGGGACACGCTGCCATACACTTGGGCGCCAGAACTCGTCGGCCTCGCTGGCCCTTCCATTACCGAGAAAACGAACTACCGTCTGCTGGCAGATGGCATCGCGCATCAATGGTGGGGAGTCTCGGTCAGCCCGGCGACCAAGGACGACTGGTGGTTGTGCGACGGTTTCGCTCGTTACTCTGAAGCCATGTATGTGGAGAATGCGGCAGGCCAGGCCGGTCTGGAAGAAGCCGTGAAGGACATGTCGGTGGGTGCATTGGCCTATGACACGGTACCTCTGTCGAGCGCCAGCAAACTCGACATGTTCTCCACTGAATTTCAATCGCTCACAACCGACAAGGGAGCGATGATCCTGCACATGCTTCGCTGGGTGATGGGGGAAGACAAGTACAACAAGACCATGCGCGAGTTTGCTGCTGAGTACGCCGGGAAATCCGCCACGACCGACGATTTCAGACAAGTCGCCGAGAAAAACTACGGCGACCAGCTCACTTGGTTTTTCTCTCAATGGCTCGATTCCACGGGCGCCCCTGAGTTCAAAGTGAAGTACACCACCTACCGTCTCGGCGGCGTCGGGGCCCCGAGTTCAAAAGAGGAGAAGGCACCCGGATTTCGCGTTACCGGGGAAATCTCTCAAGATCTCGATCTGTTTCGCATGCCGGTTGATCTTAGAATCGATACCGACGGCAAGACTGAGAACAAACGAATTGATGTGGTTGGAACGAATTCCCCATTCACGGTTGAAACGTTCGGTCGCCCGCGTCGCATCTCCGTGGATCCAGATCATCATGTTCTGACGAACTCCAGTGACGTGAAGCTGCGCTCTGCGATTCTGCGTGGACAAGCGATGCAGCAGCAGGGTGATCTATCCGGTGCATTGACCGAATTCAACAAAGCTCTCGACCTCAACAAAAATAGTTCGCTGGCCCACTACCGGATTGCCGAGATCTTCTTTTTGCAGCGCAACTACCAATCTTCTGCGAACGCGTATCGTGCAGCCATTGATGGCGATGGCGATCCCCGCTGGACTGAGGTCTGGAGCCGGATTCAATTAGGGAAAATCTTCGATATCACAGGTCAGCGCGAGCGAGCTGTGGGGCAATATCGGCAGGCCTTGCAAACGAACGACAACACGTTTGGAGCCTTGGAAGAAGCTCGCAAATACTTGCAGAAAGCATACGAGCGCCCGAAAGAAAAAAGCAGTCAATAGGATCCAGCCAAGAAGAACGGGAGTCGAATATGCTTCGGCGATCTTATTCAACGACCCATTTCTCTGCCTCTCCCAAGGATTCGAAGATTTGAATGTTACGGTCCGTGCGCAAGATCTTGTGCATTCGCGCAGCATGGGCCTGTACTGGAGTCTTTACGAAGAAGGCGCGCTTCGCTTCGGGCCAAAACGGATCGATCTTGTCGGCCAGTCTTAGAAAATCATCGGCCTGCAGATCGAACTCTGTCACGTCTGTCAGATCGACAATTTCTGAGAACGTGGGTTGAAACTCAGATCTCGCCAGCAGATTTTTCGCGTACCGGGCGATTTCGTCGAATGTAAGGGTGCCGCTAAACTTAACGATTACAAGGCGACGCTCCTCGTCGAGCGAGAAGGTAGGAGCGACGGGTTGATGCCGAGTCTTCGGTACATGTGGCATAACAACAACCTGGTGAGACATACACACCTCAAAACTGGGCCGTTACACTTTCTTATCGACCATTCAGAGAAAAATCTTTACATGCGCCATCAGCACCGATCGAACGGCTAACCTTTTCCGGTCTCATCCGGTCTAAGTGACTACGTACGAGCTGGGAACTTTCGTAAACTCAGTTGCGTATCTCTGACCAGATGGTTAGGCGGGATTGAGACCCCTCGCCTGAACGTTTACCCGGGTGCCCCCACGCTCCTCCCCGGAGGCGTGGGGGCATAGTTTTGCGACGTTATTTGCGAATCGAACGCGACCGCCTCTTATTCATTCCCCTGTTTTACAATCCAGCATGTCTGAAACCTCTACGGCCCGGCTCGAGCGCGTGCTCGGACAGTTGCGTCTCTATGAACACCCACTATTGAACTTCTCCGCGCAAGCCAAAGGCGATAGTGTCGCGGTCATCATTCGGTTCAAGGACGAAAGCATTCCCGTCCATACCTACTACTTCGAACTTCATCCGCGTGATGTTGACGATCCTCAGTTCGAATGGGCTTTCCAGCGACAACTCTACGACGCGCTGCATGACTACTTTGTCGAGATGTTTATTCGCACTCCGCAGGACCGCGCCGACCGGCAAAAGAAGGGATTGTGAACGAACTCCGGCGCAAGATCGAGCAAGAGATTCGCGAATGTGGTCCCATTCCCTTCTCTCGATACATGGAGATGTGTCTGTACAGTCCAGAGTTCGGTTATTACTCGAGCCATACCGCGCAATTCGGGAAGGCTGGAGACTTCTACACGTCCAGTGACGTTCATGCTGTTTTTGGGCGACTCCTCGCTCGGCAGTTTGAAGAAATGTGGCGCGTACTGGGATCGCCACCATGCATCGTCGTTCGCGAACTTGGGCCGGGACGCGGCCTGTTTGCGCAGGATGTGATGGACTGGTCGGAGAAGAAGTTTCCCGATTTCCACTCCGTCCTGCAGTATGAACTCGTGGAACAGTCCGCCCCCTTGCGAAGACGAATTGAACAGACGTTATCCGGGCGGCTTGACTCGGGGAAAGCTCAGCTTCTAAGCCCACCAAAAGAGGTTGCTCGAAAGGCAGTTCCAACGATCGTCTTCGCCAACGAATTCTTCGATGCCATGCCTGTTGAGGTGCTCACCGCGGATGGGTCGCTGCGGGTTAATCTGCAGGAACGAGGATTCGGTGAGTCGTGGGTTGCTCCCTCGGCGGAAGAAATGGAATTCCTTGATCACTATTCAATCCATCCCGACTCGGGAGAACGGGTTGAAGCCGGCTTGAGGTCACAGAGCGAAATGATGTCAGCGTGCGATATCAGCCGAGGATTCATTCTCATCGTCGACTATGGCTATTCGCGCGATGAGCAATTAGCCGGACGACACCGTGGAACTGTTAAGGCAGTCCGGAAGCATTCCGTAAGCGCGAGTCCCTACGAAGCCCCGGGCGACCAGGACATTACTGCCGATGTGAATTTCACCGCTCTGGCGGCCATAGCCCAACAAAACGGCATGGACGTTCAACAACTGGTGACGCAATCGCAGTTCCTGATGGGCATCGGCGAGGCAAACCAGTTTGCCGATGCATTCGAAGACTGTCGACTGCCGCAAGAACGGGCGAAGGTGGCATTGCAACTGAAGCACCTGGTAACTCCCGCTGGTATGGGGGAAAGCTTCCATATCCTTCTGGCCAGCAAAGGCGTAGATCGAGAGAGGGTGGCCTCCTTGGCGGGATTGAATTTTGGGCGGCGGAACTCGAGATAAACCAATACATCTTCATACTGACGTATGAGGAATTCCTGCCAGCAAAACTCTAATGTGCGGCGCTCTGCAACCTGCGAGCCCCCTGAAAGCATCCACTTCGCGCGCAAGAAAAATCACTCTCCGCCAACGGGGATATATGAAATCAATTCGCGGCTTCGTCAGGCTCGCGTCAATCGCATCTTTTTGTGTTGTCACTTTGAACTTCTCGTCAGCCCAAACGTTCAAAACGCTCGTCACCTTCAACGGCGCTAACGGAGCCAATCCAGGTTATGGATCGCTCATCCAAGGCACTAATGGTTCACTGGTCGGCACAACCATTTATGGCGGCAGTTATTACGGCCAGAACTATGGCTGCCCTAACCCGTACGGTTGCGGAACTGTCTTCAGTATGGGGACGGATGGCAGGCTTCTCGCGGGTGAGAGCTTTGCCCCAAATGGAGGACCGGGGCTACCCAATGCGGGGGTAATTCAGGCTAGTGATGGGAATTTCTATGGTACGACCATTGACGGGGGATCTCAGGACTGCGGCACTCTGTTCAAGATCAGCGCAAAGGGAGTGGTAACAACTCTCTACAATTTCCAGTGCGCTGCAGATGGCGGCTATCCACAAGGGAGCTTAGTGCAAGCAACAAACGGCTATTTGTATGGAACGAACTCTGGCGGAGCATACGGGTACGGAACCATTTTCCAGGTGAGCACGTCCGGAGCTTTCACGACGCTTTATAGTTTCTGCCCAAGCGGCACAGATAACGGATGCCCGGATGGCGCGATTCCAGTGGCCAACTTGATTCAGGGATCAGATGGGAATCTTTATGGCACTACCGCCAAAGGCAACTACATGATGGGAACCGTGTTCAAGATGACGCCATCTGGCAAGTTGACGACAATTTACAGCTTTTGCAGCGAAGGCCACTGCTACGACGGAAACACGCCAGAGTCGGGCTTGATTGAAGGGGCGGACGGTGCCTTTTACGGGACTGCGATCGGCGGCGGCGAGACCGGCAACGGCGTAGTCTACCGCGTGACCTCTTCGGGTGGATATTCGGTTCTTTACAGCTTTTCCGGAAGCGACGGTAGCCAACCATTCGGCAGTTTGGTCTATGGAAGCGATGGAAACTTGTATGGAACAACCTCCGCTGGATCGACGAACTCAGCAGGGACCGCATTCCGGCTCACGGCATCAGGCACTCTGACTACCCTACACGCGTTCTGTTCACAGCAATACTGCTCTGATGGACAAACTCCGTACGGAGGGCTCACACAGCACACGGACGGAACTCTGTATGGTACAACCAACACAGGCGGCAACACGACCTGTGAGACGATCACGGCAGGCTGCGGAACGATTTTTCAGATCAGCGCTGGCCTGCCGCCGTTTGTCGAAGCTAGTCCGAATCTGGGACGGGCAGGAGCTGCTGTCACGATTCTAGGAACCGGGCTCACAGGTGTGCAGTCTGTGACCTTCAACGGGACGGCTGCACAGTTCACGGTGCTTTCCAGCACCGCGGTCAAAGCCATCGTGCCAATCGGGGCAACGACCGGCAAGATTCAAGTCACATTGGCTTCACAGACATTATCGTCCGTGCTGAATTTCACAGTGCAGTAAGGGTTGAAGTTTGCTTGGCGTGGACCAGGTGTTGGGTGAACCCGGCGCTTGGTCCTTAATTTTTTTTGGCCGCATTTTCGGGGTATTCGAAGACGCCGCGACGGGATTTGCGCCCCAATCTTCCAGCCTTCACGTACTGCACCAGCAGCGGAGCTGGACGATACTTATCGCCGAGCGATTTGTGTAAATATTCGAGGATATGCAGTCGTGTATCGAGACCGACCAGATCGACTAGTTCGAACGGGCCCATTGGATGATTGAGTCCCAGTTTCAGCGCTTTGTCGATGTCAGCGGCTGACGCAATTCCTTCTTGCAGCATGTAGAACGCCTCATTGCCGATCATGGCGTTGATGCGGCTGGTGATAAATCCGGGACTTTCTTTGATCACTACCACCTCCTTACCCATGCGCTTCCCGACTGCGACGGCAGTGTCCAGCGTATCGTCGTCGGTCTCCAGAGCTCGCACAATCTCGAGCAACTTCATCTTGTGCACGGGATTAAAGAAGTGCATGCCCAGACATTTTGTGGCGCGATACGTGACGCTGGCAATTTCAGTGATACTGAGCGAAGAAGTGTTCGAAGCGAGGATCGTGGTGGGACGGCAGATCTTGTCGAGCAGGGTGAATATCTCAATCTTCGACTCCATTTCCTCGGGGACGGCCTCGATGACCAGATCAGCTTCCCGCGCGGCTTCTTCGACGGATCCCGCATATTCAAGGCGACGAAAGGCGGCGTCGGCATCGGTAGGCGTGACTTTGTTCAGTTCAACGGCTTTGTCGAGATTGGCGCGGATCTCGGTCTCCGCTTTTCGCAGAGCGGCTGGAAGCAGGTCCTCGAGGATCGTACGGTATCCCCCCAGGGCCGCGGCGTGAGCGATACCGCGTCCCATGATGCCGGCGCCGATGACAGCGACTGTCTTGACTTCAGCCACCTACTTCTCCGCCTTTTCGAGTTCAGCTAGTGTCGAGTTGATGCCGGCGGCGGCGCCACGCATGGCTTCGGCCAAGCGCTTACGCTCGTCGGAACTCATGCCCGGGATGTAAATCGAAATGCGACGCAAGGTCGCCGTGATGTCTTCAACGTAGTTCATTGCGCGAATCAGTTCACCAGTTGCTACTGCCATGAGGCTCCTCTTGCAAATCAGATTAGAAGTCGGACGTTCTATTGTGGACGTGCGAGCGGGATTTAGTAAAGCTAGCCGGTATTCGATTTGGCGATTCTTGAAGCAAGGGTCTGGAATCTTGAGACGCAACGCACATCCAGGGTGAAAAACCGGGTTCCAAACGTCCGTTTCGGTGCGATCAGGGACCTACCCGATCCAAGATGAATTTAACTCGAGCTTCAATTCTCACTCGTGGCAACTCTATAAGGTTGTAGCCAAGCTCCGCATATGTTTTTTGCAACGACTCGTACGTATGCTGCGCCTCATTGAAATCCTGCTTGCGCTCAACATCCTGACGGAAAATTTCCCGCCACGGCGGCGCGATGAAGACGGTTCGGTGATAGCGGAATTCGGCAGCAGCCTTCTGCAAGTGTTCGGGGACTGGAAGGCCGATCAGCCGCAAGTATCCGATGATATCGGGAACGCCACGATCAAAGAACGCCGGCCCGGCGCCCTGTGCGGCAAGATGATAGGAACGCATCTCCCATTGCAGCATTAACTCCGCAAAGAGCGATCGGTCGGCCCACGGCACTGCCGTCCCGCCGATGGTGACTTGGTCTTGAATAATGGCCCGACCCGCCTCAGTCGAACATAGATACCCACCGAATCGCAGCGCCTCAATGATTGAAGTCTTGCCCGATCCCGGGCCGCCTGTGATGACGTAGAAGCGATTTGGATCTGGTTTCATATCCTGTTTGAATTTTCTAGTATGCCTCGGAGCATACATTCGGCATCAACCATTTATCATTAGGCCGAGTTTTAGCCCATCTACCTCCACACGGGTATGCTCCGAGACCAGAATCTAGTGGCGTTGTCGCGTCAGCATCAACACGCCCTAGCTCTGTGTGTACGGATTGATCGAGCTTCGCCCATCCAGGAATCGAACTTGGCTGCGTGGCAGGCGGAAATGGCCCAGCAGTTCGAGGCCGAAATCAAAATTCATTTTGCGGCAGAGGAGCATATTGTTTTCCCTGCGGCTCGGAGCTTCGTTGAACTGAATCCGCTCGTGGACGACTTGGTCGGGGAGCATGCCTTGCTGAAGGCCTGTTTCGCCAAGGCCGAATCCCGCCAGATGCGGCCAGAAGAGATTGCTGAATTTAGCCAGAAGTTATCAGGGCATATCCGGAAGGAAGAACGCCGGCTGTTTGAGCGTCTTCAGCAACTATTGCCGCCAGAAGAGATGGCGCGTGTGGGTCGCGAGCTCATACGCGCACTGGAGAATGCTTCGCAGACCTGCAGCCTTCCTAATGCGCAGCAGTAGCCCGCTGGCAGTGCATGCGTCGAAACTCGACCGCTGCCACTTTTCCCATGTAACGTTCGAGGACGGCGGGGTCAGTTTGGCGGAGATCCACGAGCACGAGTCCGTCGAGAACGTCACAGAATTTTCGGTCGACATTGAATCCAAGCAGCTTACCGCCGATCCTGGCATACTGCTTCAACAGAATGGGCAGGCCCTTGCCATCGGACTCGACGTCGGCAATCGGTTCGGAAAGTTGTTCAAGATCGCGAAGGCTCCGGCACATCGCGCGGCAATCCCAATTCCACATGAGTGTCGACCTGAACTTGCGGCGGGGCACAATGTAGCCGGCAAGTTCATCGTTCTCCATTTGCGATTCGAAGAAGCGGAAGATCATTTCTCTCGATGCCCGGTTGTAATCGTTGCTGATGCTAACTGCTCCGAACAAAACGGGAATTTCGGGATGCATGGCGACGAAGCGGGCAATTCCCTTCCACAGCAGGAGCAGCGGCGCGTACTGGCGCTGGTACTCGGGGCGTACGAACGATCGTCCTAGCTCGAATGCGGGGCCGATTTTCTCGAACAGCCGCGTATCGAATCGGAAGAGAGTGCTCGTGTAGAGACCCTCGATGCCGTGGCTCGCGATGATCTCTGCCGTGTTGCCGGCGCGATATGCGCCAACCAGTTCTTGTTTGCTTTTGTTCCAGAGAAGGATGTGGAAGTAATAGTCATCGAATGAATCGAGATCGCGCGCTTTGCCCGTTCCCTCGCCTACACCACGAAATGTCACCTCGCGAAGACGGCCGACTTCGAGGAGGAGGTTCGGCAATTCGGTTGCCCTGCCAAGATATACGGCAAAATCGGCGTTTTCAGCCAGGCAACGCCCCGCAGGCAGTTCGGCAATTTCTTGTTTCAGACGTGCCGGTTCGATTTGGGCTGCGACAGGTTCGTGGATTTTCGAAAGGAAGTGACTGCGCATGACGCTTGGCCAAGACACCTGCGACGTTGAGCGGCGCGCCAAAAGGTACGTTCGCCAGCGGAGGTAGTCGATGGCCTGGCGATTATCGGACAAACACGCAATCGCGTCAGCCGAAACCGGGCTTCCCACCCTCACTTCAATGGTCCGACCTTCCTGCTTCCGAAATTCCTGTACAAGGAGCGCAGTCCGAAGCTTGGGATGAATCATTCCCAGAAGTTGAAAACCAAAGCTGGTATATCCGCAGAAAAAGGTCGGCAGTGCCATCGCACCGGTCCGCCGAATCAGGCGTACCGCTGTGTCATTCCACTCGGGAGCTGCAATTTTTACTGGAGGCAACTGCCATTGTGAGACTTCCCCCGCGGGGAAGATGGCGAGCATTCCGCCTTTTTGCAGCCATTCCAGTGAATCGCGAGCAGCTTTGCGATTAAGTTCAGCGGAGCGGTTTGTATCGAACGGATCCACGAAGATGCAGTCTCGATGAAGCCCCGGCACATCGGCCAGAAGATAATTTGTCAGCACCTTCACGTCGGACCGAACGCGTCGAAGTAACCCCGTCAGCAAGGCGTCATCGAGCACCCCGTAAGGATGGTTCGCCACGACAACCACCGGACCCCTAGCAGGAATTCTGGCTTGATCGACGGGACTAACGCGAAGATCGATCCGCATCTCGGCCAGAAGATTCTCAAGCCGAAAACCTTCGTCCAGAGGTTGCGCATTACGATAAAGATTTCTTGCTCTGTCTAACGGAGAAAATCTTCCGCCGAGTCCTGGAAGCTGCGCGACGCGCGATAACACTTCCCCCTGCGACTGATCCGTGTGCAGCGGGCTTGATGGCATGCTATAGGCATACTGCACGTGCATTGCGACACGATGACGCGCAGGTTAAATCTCCATGAAATGAACCGGGAGCGTAACCAAGAGGTAACCATCAAGTGGTGAATTCTCAGGGACGAAGATCGCACTCTCCGCCGGTTTGGCGGCGCGGGTAGGTCTACCCACGCATGGAGACCAGATAAGGCTCTCAAGTCGTATTGTGAGTTGACTTTGTGTCACAGGTTCGCGGGAGCGATCCTGTTATGTTTCGAGACGGTAACGTGTTTCGGCTAGTCCGTAAAGTCTGCGCCACAGCAGGCGATTGGTGGTGACTACGGTTGCGGCCATCACAATAGTTGCGGCCAGAAGCAAATCAAAATTGCCGGTATCTGTCGCCTGGCTGATAGTTGCGCCAAGACCGACCGTTGTATAGGTCTGGCCTTTGAAATGAAAATATTCGGCGACGATGCTGGCGTTCCAGGCGCCGCCTGACGCGGTCACGAGTCCGGTTACGAGATAAGGAAATATGCCGGGGAGGATCAGTTTCTTCCATCGCGCCAGGCCTTCCAGCCGGAAGACTGAGCAGCACTCTTTCAGGTCTGTTGGAATCGCGATTGCGCCTGCAATGACATTGAAGAGGATGTACCATTGCGTTCCCAGCAGTAGTAACGCGATCGAACCAATGCCAAGCCCGCCACCGACACGAATTAGCAGAAGAAGAACGACCGGAAAAAGCGCGGTAGCGGGAACGGAAGCAGCAATCTGCGCCAAAGGCTGAGCGATGCGAGCGAGGCGAGGATTGAATCCAATGGCGACGCCTACAGGGATCGTCCACAAAGCTCCGAGCAACAAGGCCAGATTGACGCGCACAAAGGTCGCCGCTAAACCGATGCCGACTTCGTGGATCTCTACATGATCCAGTCCCGTCAGCAACATAATCACTCGAACCACTGCGTATCCAAGCGCAGCGAGCAACAGGACCGCTAAGATTCGCGCCGCCCAGGTTCGCGCACGGCCAGGTTTCTCCGATTCTTCAGTAGCTTGCTGACGAGCAAAAAAGAGCATCAGACGTTCGCTGAGGGGCCGGATAGTGCGCTTTCGAAGTGCCGCTAGTGACCGCGAACGGTGAAAAATGTTCAGCACCCATGAGCGCGGAGCGTCAGTACTCTCGACTTGTTCGACCTTAAACTTTTCGGCCCATGCGATCACTGGACGCCAGACAAATTGATCGAGCAACACGATCACTGCGACCATCGTCGCAATGCCCCAAACGATTGCCGGCGTGTCTCCGTTGCTCGCGGCTGTCTGCAAGTACGAGCCCAGCCCGGGTAGGCGGAAATCTCGTGAGCCAAGCACAAACATCTCGCAAGCCATCAGGAAGAACCACCCACCCGCTACCGACATCATCGAGTTCCAGACCAGGCCGATGGCCGCATAGGGCAATTCCATCTCGATGAATCGCTGCCACCAACTGAATCCGTAAATCCGGGCTGCTTCGCGCATTTCTTTCGGAATGCTTTTCAGAGAAGCATAGAAACTGAACGCCATGTTCCAGACCTGACCTGTGAAGATCAGCAGGATTGCGCCAAATTCGACGCCCAACTGACGTCCCGGAAACAATGCAACCATCGCCAGCATCACTCCTGGTAGAAAGCTAAGCACCGGGATGGATTGCAGAACGTCGAGCAGCGGAATCATGAATCGCTCGGCGCGAGGGTTGTAGGCGGCGGTATAGCCATAGATGAGCGTGAATGCGAGGCTTAACACATACGCAATGGTAATGCGCAGCAGCGAATACCCGGCATACGCGGGAAGGGCCCATGGACTGCGAGAGATTTCGACTTCAGGAGTAAATGGCCCCAACCAGGCCCGTCCCACCATCAAAACTGCATAGAACAGTGCAATGGCAGCGGCGAACATCAGCAGGTCGGGCAAATAGGAAATCTCGAGCGATGGCAACTGCGTCCATAGACGGTACGCCGAGAACCCTCGCAAGCTGATGGTCTTTTTCATGCGCCGGCTCAGGAGTTCGGATGAGGTGCTTCTGCTGCGGGCAGGTGAGTCTCGATCGAGGAGTCCGTCTGCGTCAGCCTTCCGGTTTCACGGTCGTAATCGAAGATCTCCGCATAGCGTCCCCAGTTCATTGCAGTTTCGAACTGGCGCTGCACTTCGTCCTCCGAGAAATGTTCATCCAGAATATCGTGGAAAAATTCGTCTGCGATGGAGTGGTCCGTTTTCCTCTTAAGAATGCTGTCAATTTGCTTCAGGATCGTCACGTGTTCGAGCGAAGCATTCCGGAACAATACCTTTCGCGATTGTATGTCTGCATCTGCGAAGGCGATACCGGCTGGTGTAATTTGCACGTCGCCCTCCTTTAACAGCGCAAAACCAAGAAGCACGCATCCTTCGAGGATGGGCAATAGGTCTTCTACGTCCATGACCAACTCTTCGGAAAGTCGAAACAAGTCTTCCCGTCCGCCGCGGTCGCGCAATAATTCGAGCAAACCGGCGATGCCGCCGACCCGCGCGTGGGGCAGCATCTGATACTTCGCTGTTCGCAGCGGAGCCTCTTGCTTCTTCAGCGCCTCTTTCAGACCGCCCTTCGGCAGGATGATTTCCGCCGTCGTTTCCGCATCGGGCAATGCGTGGTCCTTGTCCGGTTCGGTCATCACTTTGTAGATATAGTCGACCAGTTCCACGAACTTTGCGGATTTGCGGTTCCGCGGATGTTTGAGCCTGATGTTGAAATCGGATCTCACGCGCGCAGGGTTGCGTCCCAGCACCATCACCCGGTCGGCGAGCATCACCGCTTCTTCGATATTGTGAGTGACAATGAAGATCGCGCTCGTCGGCATCTTCTTGTTCAGCCAAAGTTCCAGCAATTCATTCCGTAAATTCTCAGCAGTCAAGACGTCCAACGCGGAAAATGGCTCGTCCATGAAGAGAACTTCGGGTTCGACCACTAGAGCACGCGCGAAGCCAACGCGCTGCTTCATGCCACCGGAAAGCTCTTTGGGATACGCAGTTTCGAAGCCATCGAGGCCGACCGTGTCAAGGGCCCGCAAAGCGCGTTTGCGGCGCTCTACTTCCGGGACGCCTTTCGCTTCGAGTGGAGCTTCGACATTCTGAATAACGGTGAGCCATGGGAACAGCGCAAAGCTCTGGAACACAATTGCTACGTTCGGAGAGTGCCCGTTCAGGGCCTTCCCGTGCCACAGCAGGGTCCCCGACGACGGCTCTGAAAGTCCGGTCAAAATACGCAGCAGTGTCGATTTGCCACATCCCGAAGGACCGAGCAGCGCGATGATCTTGCCCTGTTCAATGGCAAGATTGGTCGATCCCACGACCTGGATGCGCGTTCCATCGGCCTGCGGGTACGACTTCTCGACAGCCACCGCCTCGATAATTGCTTCGGACATGACCGAGTCCCCAGATGTTTCTATACACGATTTGTGCGGAAAGGGCGAGATTGTAACAAACGATTCACAAAGGTCGTTGGAAAGACGGAAACGTGTGAAAGCGGGATCTGGTACCCAGCCGCACATCATGCGAAAAAAGCTGCGTGCGACGGTGAGGCAAATGGCTTCGGTAGCCGGTCAGTGAGCTCAGCCAGCAATGCGAGTTTCGAAGCCAGATCGGGCTTGAGTTGATCTTCATGAAGCCGCCATCTCCAGTTGCCTCGATCCAGGCTCGGTGTGTTCATGCGCGCATCGCTTCCCAGGCCGAGCACGTCTTGCATGGGGACGATGCTCAGTTCTGCCGGTGAGCTTTGCGCGGAGCGGATAAACGCCCAGTGAATACCGTCTTCGCAGCGGCCGACATAGGTTTCCGCGTTGCGGCGCTCATGGTCGGCAGCTGCGGACTTCCACCAGCCCACAACCGTATCGTTATCGTGGGTACCCGTATAAATCACTTTTCCGGAGGAACGATGCGGCAAGTACATATGAGCACCTTCATCGCCGAATCCAAATTGCAGCACGCACATGCCGGGGATTTGCAGCCGTTGTCTCAGTTCGTGCACTTCGGGAGTGATGTAGCCGAGATCTTCCGCGAAAAATGGCAGACCTCCTAGGGCTTGCCGCACATGGGAGAATAGATCGTCCCGCGGCCCATCCACCCATTGTCCGTTCACGGCGGTCTCTTCATTCGCGGGGATTTCCCAAAACTGATCAAATCCGCGGAAGTGATCCAGACGAACGTAGTCGCAATTCCGCGTGGCCCAGCGCAAACGCTGTATCCACCAACCGTAACCGCGCTGTTTCATCACGTCCCAGCGGTAGAGCGGATTGCCCCAGCGCTGGCCCGTTTTACTAAAGAAATCAGGCGGAACACCGGCCACAACCTCTGGATCAAGATTCTCACTGAGCCGGAACAGCTCACGATGCGTCCAAACATCAGCGCTGTCATAGTTCACGAAGATGGCGACGTCCCCCACAATGCGAATCGCCCGGTCCGCGCAATATGCGCGGAGCGCCTGCCATTGCTCGTAAAAAGCGAACTGCAGGGCGCTGCGGATGCTGATATCGTCGGCTAATTCGTTTCGCGCCCGTTCCAGCGCATCAGGCTCTCGTGAAGCCAGCTCGCGCGGCCAATGGTTCCAGGGCTCCAGTTTCTGCCGAGCACGAAGGGCATCAAAAAGAACGAAGTCGTCGAGCCACCAGGCATTCTCTGTGCAGAAATCTGCAAACCGTCGTAAAGCATCCTGTGACGCTGATTTCAGAAAGTTGCGCCCCGCCTCGAAAAGGAGCGGCAATTTCCCGGAAAAGACTTTGTCGTATTCGACCGGACCCGGACTCGATGAAAGTTGATCGACTTTGGAGGGGCTGATCCACCCGTGCTCGGCTAACCTTTCCAGGCTGATCAGCAAAGGATTTCCCGCGAACGCAGAGGTCGAGGAGTACGGAGAATTTCCGTAGCCCAGAGGGCCAAGCGGAAGGACCTGCCAGACGCCTTGGCGCGCGGACGCGAGGAAGTCTACAAACCGGTAGGCGGCGGGCCCGAAGTCACCTATTCCCCCGCGTGAGGGTAAAGACGTTGGATGTAGGAGTATGCCAGCGGCTCGAGCAAAGGACATGACACCGCCGCTTACATTCCCGCTTCAGCGCCGGTACGAGTTAGGGCCTTCAACTCTTCTTCGTTCCTCTTGATCTTGCCGGATTTCGTCATCTCGTCGACAAGATTAGAAACGAACAGAGCGAAACGCTCCTGCTGCTTGCCTTGTACCAACTGATCTCGAATCTGATCGCGCTTCGCAGCGTACTCAGCTTCAGAGGGCTGCTGGTTCTCTAACACGGAGAGCACGACGGCATCACTACCGTTGTTAATCGGACCGCTGATCTCGCCAGGTTTCATGCTGAAAGCAACTGACGCTGCGCCCGCCATGGAACCAACCTCGGGCACTTGGGCGTCAGGCAAAACCAGATCGCTAGTCTTGAGAGTTGCTCCAAGTTCTTTCGCCGCGCGCTTCAGGTCGTGCTCGGCCTTCGCTCGGTCTGAAAGCTCCTGAATCTTTTGGTTCAGAAGCGTCCGCGACTGATCATTCTTGAAGTCTTCCTCCACTTTGCTGCGAATTTCCTCCAGCGTCGGAGTAGAAGCAGGCTTGGTGTCGAGCAACTCGAAAACTACGGTCCCCTCCGCTGCTGGGGCCATGTCAGGCTTACCCTTATCCGTGGCGGCAAAGACAGCATCCATAAACTGAGGCGACGGTCCGAGACCGGGTAACATGTCTTTGCGCGAGAAATAATCTGATGTGATGACCGGGATATGATCTTTGGCGGCTGCCGCATCAATGCCATTCTTCTGCGCGTCAGCGAGCAGATTGTCTGCCTCGTGCTGCAAGAGTTGTTGCGCTTTCTGGCGCTTGAGCTGTGGCTCAATCTCTGACTTCACTTCGTCGAGCGACTTCATATGTGCATCCTGCTTGTCGTCGACACGGATGATGTGGAAGCCATAGCTGCTCTTGACCAGATCGCTCATCTGGCCTTTCGGTAACGAAAACGCGACCTTTTCGAACTCAGGCACAGTCTGTCCGCGGCCAATCCATCCCAAGGAGCCGCCTTGCTTCGCGCTCCCGGGATCTTCTGAGTACTTTTCGGCCAAGGTTTCGAATTTCGTCCCGCTCTTCAACTGCTTCAAGATGTCTTCTGCGCGGTGCTGCGCCTCGGTCACCCCTTTTTCATCAATTTTTCCGTCGGGCCCGGGAAGCGGCGTCTTAATCAGAATGTGGCTAACTTTCACCTGCTCGGGCACACGGTACTGGTCCCGATGCTGATCGTAGTAATTCTGAAGATCGCTCTGGGTGATCTGAACGGAAGCCTCAACTTTCGCGGTGTCAAGAATCGCATATTTTACCTTGCGTTTCTCGGGGATCGAGTTCGCGTAGCTGCCCTTGTGAGTATCGAAATACGACTTAAGTTCGGCATCAGTCGGGTGCAAGCCCTTCTTAATATCGTCCTGTTTTAGAACGGCATATTCGAACTTGACCTTGGAATTTTGCTTCACAAACTGTTCGTGAATCTCAGCATCGCTCACGCCGGCGCTGCCGGAGATTAACGCCTGCAATTTTGTCAGCAGGATATCCTTGCCAACTTCGTCTTCAAATTTCGCGGGCGTCAGGTTGGCACGCTGCAGCATGTCTTCGTATTCCTGCTGCCCGATGAAGTTACCGCCGGGGAAGAACGTAGCCGCGTAACGGCCATGCTGCAATTCGTCTTTGACCTCATCCGGAGTAACTCGCATCCCCAAGTGTTCGGCTTCGCTGATCAGGGCCTGGCGAGTAATCAATTGTTCCGCCGCACGTTGGGAGAAGAACGGTAGCAGCATGCTCATATTGGCTCCGCCTTGCGGCATTTGCTGCTGCAGCATCTGGCGAGCCGTGGTGCGGACTTCATCTGCGGTGATTTCCGCGGTACCTACCTGCGCGACCACGCCTTGCTTGGCGCCGCCAAAGTTATAGCCGGAATTCCCGGCACTCGGCACCAGGTACCAGCACATTGCGACCGTAATGAGCACCAGCAGTCCGCCAAGAACATACTTCTTGATCGGACCAGGGGTTTGCAGAAAGCGAATCATGTTCTTATTACTCCAGAGTAGAGAGCCGAATTCTCAATTATAAACCAGCAGGGATTTCGGATCTGCTGGAACGGTTCGGCCTGCCCTG
>JASLEQ010000787.1 GCA_030151135.1 Candidatus Sulfotelmatobacter sp.
ATTGTTCTCGAGAGCAATTCGTCGGGAAGTTACGTGAGCGCGCTCCACTTGCCGGAATCCGGCGTGACCCTGCACTTCTGGGCACCGCGGTCGGTAGAGAAGCAGGTGGCAAAGACGGTAACCGTGGCCTCAGCTGGTCAATAGAAACCGGCCGGCAATGAAAAGGCGGATGCCAACCAGCATCCGCCTTTTTGTTTGGTCCTTCTGCAAAACTAACTATTAAACGGCTAAATTTTTGTTGCTGTCTTAGCTGGGCGAGTTCTGTGAATTCCCGCGGACGTCATCGCTCAAGACGATTGCCTCAGCAATCTCTTTCATAGGACGCCGCTTCTGGCGGCTTTGCCGTTGAATGGCGAGGTAGGCCTGCTCTTCGTTCAGTCCGAGATCGCGTTGCAAGATTCCTTTCGCACGCTCTACTATTTTTCTGGTCTGCAGTTGCTCGGTAAGGGTTGAATTCGCCTCTTCGAGGCGGGCCAACTCGATTTCCGCTCCGACCAGAAATCCGACGGTGGAGATCATGCGAATCTCGCGCCGGCGATAGACGTGATGGTGGCGGTGTTGCAGGTTGATGACACCGACGACGCGTCCCCGGGACATGATGGGGACTGACAAAAACGCCTCATAACTGTCTTCGGGCAACTCGTGAAAAAACTGGAAGCGGGGGTCCAGCGCGGCGCGCTCGGGAATTGCCACCGGTTCGCGATGCTCTGCCACCCATCCCGTGATTCCCTGGCCGACCCGCAATTTCAGGCGGTCCACCGCCTCAGAATGCGGATTCTTAGAAGCGCGCAGAACTAGTTCGTCACCTTCGAGGACATAAAGCAGGCAGGAATCGCACTTTACGAGCGCCGAAGCGAAGTCGACGACGCGAGTCAGAACCTCATGAAATCCATCAGCCGCACTGAGCCGCACCGTAATTTCATGCAGCACATCAACATGCGAATCTTCTACAGAGATCAACGTGTCCATGTAGAACATTATCGATTTTGTACAAGCTCAGCGCCAATTCCAAATTTTGATGGAAGCGATAAAGAAATTCCCTGCCCTTCGTAATCAAAGATTTACATCCGCGGTACCGGGGGGTGCATCGAGAGTCGCAAACTGGAATGTTGCGATCGTGATTATTTGTCGAGATCGACGGTTTTGACGGGTAGATCCCAATGGGCATCGAGAATCTCGAAGCGACGCTGCTCCTCGCGATTGTAGGTCTCCTGGTCGGGCCACAGTTGCTTCTTTAACGGCTCTTCATCGATGGCTTCGTTGGCAACTGTCGCGTTCTTGAAGACGATGGTCACGCGGTAATCCCAACGCCCATCTTCGGTCGTGTGATAACGCGGCTGGTCCATCCAAACCTTGAGCATGCGTCCCATCTCGACTTCTTTCTTTAGCAGTGGATAGTGGTTCTTCTTGAAGAGCTTTAGGAATTCGTCGGCGTGCCCCCACTTGGCTTTGTAGTAGTACTCGACGACGAAGGGCTGACCGGCAGCCTGGGCGCTGGCAATGACCGGAACGACGAAGGCGGCAACTACGAGTGCGAATACGATGCGGCGGATCATGAGGTCTCCTTGATTGGACGCTCTGCTTTTTAGAAGGCAACTTCGCTCGAAGAAGAGATCCTGGAGAGATCGCTCAATCGTGACTGATTGCCGACGGCTGAGAGCTCATCCGGTTCTGCCAATGACTCCAGACAAAATAGATCACACCAATGACAATGACTGCGCCGATAACCGCGTCGAACTTGTGGAAGTATTTGCCGAGTTCGCGCCAGTTCTCACCGAGTTTCATACCCAGATAGGCCAAGGCCAGGCACCAGGGCCACGATCCGAGAAATGTGTAGATGTGAAAGCGGCCGCGTGGCATGCGGGCAATTCCCGCGGGGAGCGCGATAAAAGTGCGAACGACCGGCAGGAGGCGGGCGATGAATACGGCGAGATATCCCCAACGCTGAAAGAAGCGGTCGGCCCAATCCAACTCGCGACGGCCCATTAAAATCCAGCGTCCGTAGCGTTCCACCAGAGGACGTCCGCCGTACGCTCCGACTTCATAGGCCACGAGCGAGCCCAGGTTGCAACCAATCGCTCCCACGGTGGCCACCCAAAGCAGTTTGAATGTGCCCTGAAAAACCAGATATCCGGCGAAGGGCATGATGAGTTCGGACGGCAGCGGAATGCAGGCGGACTCAATGCCCATGAGAAGGGCGATGCCGGCGTAGCCGGTCGTCCCGACAATCTTGCTGATGAAAACGAAGAGGATGGCTAGGATTTTTTCAGTCACAGGATCGGTACTCAGTACTCGGTACCCAGTACTCGGTTAAACCTTTCAGTTTTTGGACGAAGAATCTGAGATCGAGCGCCAGTCGAGTTTATCGAAAATTCCGCTGGCCGTCCCGCGCTGTTGACCCAAGCGGGTCCTGAGTGCCGGCTCGGTACTTGGGCTAAAATGATCCTTCTTGCGTGAATGCGTATCCGGGGAGAGTCGCGCCCTGCGGACTTTTCGAGACCTTCACGCGGACGGTAGGTGCGTCGGGGGCAGAAATTCCTGCCGGGCGCAGCATGGCGAACTGCGTGAACACTTCGTTATAAACCTTGGTGACCAGATAATCCTGGCCATCGGCATCGCTGCGCCACACCTGTCCGAGTTGAATGGAGTTTACGGCCACGGCTCTTCCCTCTGTTTTATTGTGTGATTCCAGACTACCGAGGGGGGAGGAGGGCGTCAATTCCCTGCGAGGTTACCGAGGGACATGAC
>JASLEQ010000737.1 GCA_030151135.1 Candidatus Sulfotelmatobacter sp.
CCCAGAAAGCGGAGATCGAAAACGAGCTGCTTGCAAATCTCAGGGGTCTGCGCGCAGAAACAACGCTCGCCCCGGCGAAGACCCTCCGCGATGTAAGGAACAAGCACTTCGCGCAAGGATTCTGAAGTGCGATAGAAAACACAAATGTGATCGCCGTGCTTGAATTGAAATAGCAGAGATTGGCGAAACATCTGGAGCTCCTGAATCGGTGTTCAACCGGTAGCCATGCGGCTTTTCGATAATTTAGCACAGGCGCGCAAGTTGTTCTTCGAGCGAGAGGCAGGCTTTGTAGGAGATCCTACGAACAACGAAGCCGGAACGATTTTTCTACTGAGCGGCGGGTTTTCGCAGCGTGAGCGTGAACTGAGCCTGGCATGTTTTGTTGACATCGTCGAAGGCTTCTCCGGTGCGATCGCCTTCGGAGGCCTCGAAATACAGTCCGCGTTTGAGGCGGTCTGGCAGGCCTGTAAAGCGAGCTTTGCCATCGATATTTGTGCTGACCTCCAGATCCAGCTTGCGGGCACCTGCGAAACCGTAAGAGATGTGAACCTTCACCTTGGCGGCATAAATAGGTTTATTGTCGACGTCGACAATCGTGAAGTCTGCGGAGCACGTGCTGACGCCAGCGTCCACGGCGGGGATAGAGTGCGGGTCGGGTGTTTGGGCGACGGTTGCAGCGACGAAGGCTAGAAGAAGAAGCAGCGTTTTCATCGAGGAGAATTATAGATCGTAAGTCGTTGAAAGCCTGGTTTCTGAGATGCCCCTAGAATCAACGATGAGGCCGTAAGCACTGTCACGGGATGAGGAGCGATCATTTCGCGTCGGGAATCGCGGCGGATACTCTGACGGCAGAAATGGTCCCTGAAGCCGCAGGGCCCGTCACGGGATCGGTCCAAAAGCTTGGTATGGTTGGCATTACGGGTACAGGTTACCAAGGTTCATTGCTGGCTGACGAAAGTGACCCTTATAATTTTTCAACGCCACCCTTATCTGTGAGGACGACAGGATTTCCATGCCTGAGGCCGGGACGCAATTGACTCGTCAGAGCCAGGAATTGACGATATTTCATGACGTCGCCAAAGCGCTCACGTCGTCCCTGGACCTCGATTCCATTCTGCAAACAATTATGGAAAAGATGGCGGAGTATTTCCGTCCGGACACATGGTCTTTGTTAATGGTGGACGAGGCGCACGAGGAACTTTATTTTGCGATCGCCGTCGGGGACAAGGCGGAAGCACTGAAGAATGTGCGCCTGAAACTGGGCGAGGGAATTGCGGGATGGGTCGCAAAGCATGGCGAGGCGCGGGTTGTTCCGAATGTGAAGAGCGATCCGAATTTTGCCAGCCGGGTGGACGATACGACGAAATGGGAAACCCGATCGGTCATCTGCGTTCCTTTGCGGTCAAAGTTGCGGGTCTTGGGAGTGATCCAGTTGGTGAATGTCGATATGGATCGCTTCAAGGAGCCGGAACTGTTTTTCCTGCAGGCGCTGTGCGACTACGCTGCGATCGCGATCGAGAACGCGAAATGGGTCGAGAAGATCCAGGAATTGACGATCACAGATGACTGCACCGGTCTCTACAACGCACGACACCTTTATAAGACGCTGGAGACGGAGGTGTACCGGTCGTCCCGCTTTGGATATGAATTCAGCGTGCTGTTTATCGACCTGGATCACTTCAAGTCGGTCAACGATACGCACGGGCACTTGATTGGGAGCAAGCTGCTGGCCGAGATCGGCTACCTGATCAAAGCGCAGTTGCGCTTGATCGACTTTGCTTTCCGGTATGGCGGCGACGAATTTGTGGTGCTGCTGCCGCAGACGGGAAAAGATCAGGCTCTTGTGGTCGCGCGCCGTCTCCGCGATGGTTTAAGGGCAAGCTGCTTCTGCAAGGAAGAAGGATTGAACCTAAATGTCCGGGCCTCGATTGGAGTCGCGACGTATCCGCATGATGCGCACTCGGCGCACGACGTGATCCGCCAGGCGGACGAGATGATGTATATGGTCAAGAATTCCACGCGAGACAATATTGGGATCGCCCAGCGGGGAATGCTGAAAGAATAGGGTTGAAATTTCCAAAGCCCACGGTCCCAAGCGCCCTTCCGGCGCTTTTTCTTTTTTGGGCTGCCGTCAGTTAGCGAGGAAAATACAAAAGCAGTTCCTCATCGCGAAACACCGGCCCCGAACGACACTGATTCGAGACGACTCAGGGTTTAACCAGCACGGTCGTGAGTGTGCATGGGCCCGAGCTCGGGGTCAGAGAGCAGAATGGGTTCAGGTAATTCGGCAAATCGGGGAAGGAAGTCTGCGAAAGGTCTGCGCCTCCGACGAGCGTACTCACATTGTGGACGAGCCCATCGGAACCGGCCACTGCGATGGTAGAGCCGTCGGCGGAGATGTCGGAGGCAATCGGAGTGGCATTGCCTTGCAATAGGATTCCGCCGGTCGTCGCGCCAAGCTGAAAACTGTAGGTCAGGATGCTGGGGCTGCCCGGGTTCACGACATAGAGCAGAGTACCGTCGGGTGAGGCGAAGAAATTTGGAGATCCGTTTGTCGCTGTATTGATGGTCTGACCCAGGTTGACACGGCGTACCGGGTGAAGCGCATCTGTAAGAGTGAGGAGCTGCGTACAGAGCCCTGGCGTAGGCGTGGTGATGAAAGCGCTGACCAGGTCAAAGCCGGTCGCATCCAGAATGGCGACGTGGATGCCGTCAGGAATGGTCTCTCCCAGGGAATCTTGTCCGGCGATGTGCAAGTTGGGGAGCACTCTCATCAGGATTGGGGTGGCAGTAAGCGGAAGCGTGCCAACGAGTGAATTATTGCAGGTTGCGAAGGCTGAAAGATTCGAGGCGCCACCGCCTGCGCCAGCTTCTGCGATGAACACGAACGCCCCGTTCGGCGAGAAGCTGATTGCGTTTGCAGGAGTTGTGAGGGCGAACGGCCCTTGCAGCGCCTGCAGCGGCGAATACACGTACAAGGAACTCGCGTTCGTCCCGCCCACGATGAAAACCTTCAGCCCGTCTGGAGAGAACGCCGCCAACGTGGCATTCGGGATCGCGACAGCCACGGTTGATCCGGTGGCATTCGTCACATAAACCTGATTCGGCGTGTGAACGGTATCGGAGAAGACGGCGGAATTTCCATTGGCAGAGACGGCAAGTACTTTTCCGTTGACGCTGCCCAAAGAGGTGAAGGCGCTGGTGCTGCTGCCGAAGCTGCCTGGATTAATGGACTCCGCGCTGAAGTCGCTTCCAGCATAAAGGCGCACCCCGGCAGGATCGAACAGGAAGGAATTCAAAGAGATTGGGTTTTGATTTTCCGCCCCGGCGACGGCCTTCGATATCGGGAAGTAGTAGTCGGCGGTGAAACAGTTTTCGGGAAGCTCATGCGCGCATCCCACGCTGGTGGCAAAAACACTGGCGGCGGGGGGAGTTCCGGTTGCTAGTACTGAAATTGCGGCTGCAGGCGAGAGTTGAAGCGGATTCGTCAGGCTGCCGGCGAACTCGATATTCGACGAGTACGCCGGGCCGGGAATGAGCGATTGGCATCCGGCGAAGTTGGGGTACAACGGCTGGAAATAAGCGTTACAGGTGCCAATCTGCCCTGGCGAGAGCGAAGCCGGTACGAGCGGGAATCCGACGTTGCACGTGGGAGGGGAACACGAGGCAGTCAGCATGGCTGCGCCGGGCGAAGCGACGGTGACGCCGCAGGATTGCGCGCACCCGGTCGCTAAAGTGACGGCGCCGGGGTTGGAGGATGTCCAAGTCAGCGGAATCTTTGACAGGACAACCGCGCTATTCGTATTGGGCAACGAGCTGTTACCCATCACATCGGTCACAGTCGCGAAAGCGGTTTGTGCGCCTCCACCCGCTGCCAGCGAGACATTCGTTTGACCCGAACCGGCAAATCCCATTTCAAGCGCGACATTCTGCACGGGACAGGTTGAGAAGAAGTCCAGGACCGGGGACGACGCTCCGGCTGCGTTCAGAAGTGTGGGTTGCTGGAAAGAGGTGCTGGTCGCTCCGCTGGCGGTGGCGTAGATGTAAGTGATCCCTGGCGTATTCGCCGTCGCCGTGGCCTGATTGGTAGGGAAATTAAATGTAGAGTTGTTCAGCGCGGTCAAGGTGACGACCGTGGGATTGCTCGCGATCCAGGTAAAAGGGCCAACGGACGCGGTGATGTCGTTGCCCTGGCTGAAGGCATGGGCCTCCAGAGTCATCGTTTGCGATTGCGACAGGCACGGCTCCTGGATTGGCGCGCCATTGAGCACAACACCTTTCACGATGATGTTATCAATGGCTGGATGGACAAAAACGTAGGTGGGCACGCTGGTGCCGCCGAGGGCGGTCGCGGTGACCAGGGCTGAGCCGGAGTTTCCGGCCGTGCAGGTTGTGAAGCCCGCGTCCCAGTGGCCGGCACAGGCGAAACCCGTCGGAGATACGTTGAGGATGGAGGTATCGCTGGAGGTATAGGTAATGGTCGTGGTCAGGTTCGTGCCGGAGGCAGTCTGGGCCGCGGCGGTGAAACTCATCACGCTTCCGAGCTGCATTGACGTGGGTAAAGACGGCGTCAGAGTGACTTTGCCCGCGTAGAGTGGCGGACCGGGCTTGCTTCCACCGCAACCGGTGATAGATAGAAGAGCAATAATCGGGAAAAATAGCCAAAGACTGCTCGTACGGGACCTACCCATGCACTCCTCTTTATTCATCGTTCATCAGACGCCTGCGACTGCGCGGGTCGTCGCGCACTCATCGCAGCCAGATCATTCAAAAGATTTGGAAAACTTGTAGTGTAGAGGCTGAGGGCGGAATCAGCAAGTTGAAGCGACCTTTGTCGTGCGTCCCTGCGAACCGAAATCCGTCGTTCAATAAAGGATCTCCTCCCGTACACTTCGAAACGTGGGATGCGCGGTTAGTTCTGGAAGTTCCCTCCGGCTTCGAGGAAATGTCGCGAGACGAAACGACCGCGCCAGCGCAGATCGAGAAGAAAGTTCAGAATCTCGCGAGGAAGTGCGTCCGCGGCACAAATTCGGCGTCTAATTGTTATCGGGAAGAGCCGTTTTCCCGGTGAACCTGCAACCGCCTAACATTCCAAGTTGACGGTCGCGGGAGCGATTGTTATATTAAATAGGTTCCGCGAGTTCATCCAGGCTTGCTGTGTGCCGCAACTTTCTGTGAACGTGTGCAGGGAGTCGCGGTGGAGCTTTAGAGAAACAGGGTTTCCGAATACGAGTAGAGTTCGGAAGCATTCCTCGCTGAAACGTACCTGCGGCGCCTTTCGCCCTTATGCGAAAGGATATGCAGGGCAAGGCTGACGAAACGGAGTGCCCCCGGAGTTTGGCCGGGCGCCACCGTCGGACGGCGTAAGTCTTAAAGGGAATCCAGAATCTCTCGTCAGGGCGCGTGTGCGACTGGCTGCGCAAGAGACGAGAAGTAATGGCCGGGAAGATTCGGTCATGCACACGGATGCGTATCCGAAACTGTGGATGGAATGCCTGCGCCGGTTTGAGTGCGCGGCAAGGAGTGGCAACAGTGCCTACGTTTAATCAGTTGGTGGCCCAGGGCCGGAAGCGGCCTCGTTACAAGACGGCGAGCCCTGCATTGCAGGGATGTCCGCAGAAGCGCGGCGTTTGCACGCGCGTGTACACGCAGACCCCGAAGAAGCCGAACTCGGCTTTGCGGAAGGTGGCACGTGTGCGGCTGACGAACGGCATTGAAGTTACGACGTATATCCCCGGAGTCGGGCACAACTTGCAGGAGCACTCGATTGTGCTGATCCGCGGTGGCCGCGTGAAGGATCTACCGGGCGTGCGCTATCACGTGATTCGCGGGACGCTGGATGCGGTCGGTGTTGCAAACCGCATGCAGGGACGCTCGAAGTACGGAGCGAAGAGACCGAAAAAAGGCTAGTGGCCGTTGGTCAGTGGCCAGCAAAGCTCAAGCTAGAAGCTATGAGCTAGGAGCTAGAAGCTGAATGCCTCGTAAAGGACATATCGCAAAGCGGACGGTGCCGGCCGATGCTGTGTATCAGTCGGATCTGGTGACCAAGTTCATCAACTCGATGATGTGGCAGGGAAAGCGGTCGACGGCCGAGGGCATCTTCTACGAAGCCCTGACGAAACTGGAGTCGAAGGGCGGCGATGAGGCCCTTAAGCTGTTCAAGAAGGCCGTGGAGAATGCCAAGCCGCTGCTTGAAGTGAAGACCCGCCGCGTCGGTGGCGCGAACTATCAGGTGCCGGTTGAGGTGAATGCTGACCGCCGTACGTCGCTTGCCATCCGCTGGCTGATCACTTATGCGCGTGGACGCGGCGAAAAAGGAATGGTTGACAAGCTAAGCAATGAGTTGCTGGACGCAGCCAATAGCCGCGGCGCCGCCATCAAGAAAAAGGAAGATGTACATCGCATGGCGGAAGCAAACAAGGCGTTCGCGCATTACCGCTGGTAAGGAGCCTCTAGCTTCTAGCGACTAGCTAGGAGCCAGAAGCTAGCAGCTAGAAGCTGAAATTTCACGGAGCCAGAAAGAGAATTAGGTCGTGCCAAGAACAGTCCCATTAGAGCGTTGCAGGAACATCGGCATCATGGCCCACATCGATGCCGGTAAAACCACTACGACGGAGCGCATCCTGTTTTATACGGGACGGACGCACCGCATCGGAGAGGTTCATGAAGGCACTGCGACCATGGATTGGATGGAGCAGGAGCAGGAGCGCGGCATAACGATTACGTCTGCCGCCACGACTTGCACCTGGCGCGACATCCGCATCAACATTATTGATACTCCCGGCCACGTGGATTTCACGGCTGAGGTGGAGCGCTCGTTGAGAGTGCTTGACGGCGCGGTCGCGGTTTTCGACGCTGTTCATGGTGTGCAGCCGCAGTCGGAAAAGGTGTGGCGCCAAGCCGATAAGTACGGCGTCCCGCGCATTTGTTTCATTAATAAGATTGACAAGATGGGTGCTGATTTCGAGCATGCCGTCGATACCATCCGCAAGCGCCTCAGCGCCAAGCCCGTTGCGATTCAGATCCCTATCGGACAAGAAGCGAAGTTCCTCGGCGTCATCGATTTGATTGCCATGAAGGCCATCATCTGGAAAGACGAGACGATGGGCGCGGAATACGAGGTCGAGGAGATCCCCGCCGATCTGAAGAAGAAAGCGGAAGCGTTCCACGCGCAGTTAGTCGAAACCGTCGCGGAAAACGATGACGAGATGCTGCACAAGTTCCTGGAAGGCGAAGAGATTTCAGCCGAGGAACTGAAAAAATCGTTGCGTAAATCGACCATCGAGCTGAAGGTGTTCCCGGTGGTAGTCGGGACTGCGTTCAAGAACAAGGGTGTGCAGCCGCTGCTTGATGC
>JASLEQ010000738.1 GCA_030151135.1 Candidatus Sulfotelmatobacter sp.
GATTCTGCCGCGGGAGCGATGGATTCTGTTTTCACACCAAGTCATCTGGCACGGACGAAAGCTGTGTTTTGCCCGCAAGCCGAAGTGCGCGGAGTGCGCGCTGGAGAATATCTGCCACGCCGGGGACAAGAGCTGGAGCACCGTCGAGATGCACAAGAACGCTCAGTAAGTGGATTTCACCTAGTCACTTCCCATTTCATCGAGGATCGGCGAAGTCAGGCCACGCAGGCGAAGCGTTTTGGCACCCAGCGTAAAGATAATCACCTCATTCTTTCCCTCTTTCAGGTAAGGCGCTGGCACATACAAAGTCTGCTGTGGTCCCACATTCCAGAATCGGCCTAGCGCGTGGCCATTGATCCAGACGGCGCCTTTGCCCCACCCGCGAGTGTCGAGGAAGGTGTCGCCGACCGCCGACAAATCGAAGTGACCGCGATAGAATGCGGGGCCGTTCGCGGGACGCGGTTTGGAAAGGATTGGCCGAAAGTGTAGCGTTGAAAAATCATCCAACGGCAGTGGCTCTACCTGCCAGCCGACCAGTTCCTTTCCGGCCAGCGTAACTGGACCGTCGATTCCCTGCCGCTCGTTGCGGAGTTCGAGGCTGAAGTTGATGCGTCCAGTTCCCTCTACCAGCACATCCAGACGATCATTGGCCTTCACGTTGAGCTTGATACGATCCTGCTTCTTTCGCCGATCCACTGTGCCTACAAGTTGCAAATTGACGTAGACTCGCGCATAGCTTCTTAGCGCGGGTAGCATCAACTCGCCACTCGTTGTCGAAGGGACGGTGGTGCGATACAGGATATAGCCGTACGACTGCCCCAATGCTTCCATGTTGCGCGGACGCTCGAGGGACATGAGACCGGCCGAGTTCTGACTCAAAGGCGCCGAGCACTTGTCCAGCGCGAACGTACAGTTGCCCCAAAGCGGTGAAATCTTTTCCACTTCGAATTCCGGAAGCTCCACTACCGGCTGCGCAGAAGGCGGATCGGGCAGCCTCACGCCTGGTCGGTGCTTCGCGATCACCTCGCGAAATGCATAGAACTTCTTCGTCAGCGCTCCCGACTCGCTCACCGGAGAGTCGTAGTCATAGCTGGTGACGTCGGGCTCGTAGGTGTTGTGGTCCCAGTTGGCACCGCTCATGAATCCGAAGCTGGTGCCGCCGTGAAACATGTACAGGTTGATGGAGTATCCCTGGTTCAGCATCCAGTCGATCTCTTCGGCCTGCTGGTTCGCGTCCGTGGAGTGGTGGTGTTCGCCCCAGTGATCGAACCATCCATCCCAGTATTCGCTGTTGAAGACTGGTGTACCGGGCCTGAATTTCTGCAGCTTCGGAATTTCCTTTCTGGCCTCGCCGGCGCCGAAATTGATTGCGGCGTGGACATCTGGCAGCGTGCCGTCGGCGAGTTCATCCCCGCCATCGGCTGTGTACAACAGCGAATCGGTGAACCCCGCAGTACGCAGCGCATGGTAAATGCGTTTCATGTAAACCTTATCTTTGCCGAAGGAGCCGTACTCATTTTCAACTTGCACCGCGAGGATCGGTCCGCCACGGGCCAACTGCAAAGGCGCGAGTTCCTGGGCAAGACGGTTGATCCAGCGCTCGGCTGGCATCATGAACTTCTCGTCGGTACTGCGCAGCACGATGTTCTGATCCGCGAGCAACCATGCGGGAAAACCACCGAGGTCCCATTCCGCGCATGAATACGGTCCGGGACGCAGGATCACGTATAGGCCTTCTTCCTGCGCCATGCGGATAAACGCCGCAACATCAAGCGAACCATTGAAGTCGTAAACGCCAGGCTTGGGTTCGTGCGCATTCCAGAATACGTAAGTCGAAACTGTGTTCAGGCCCATGGCGCGGGCTTTCTTCAGACGGTCGCGCCAGTACTCGCGTGGAATACGCGCGTAGTGCATCTCGCCAGAAATGATCTGGAACGGCTTGCCGTCGAGGACAGTGCTCGCCCTCGATGCCAAAAGTGTGACGTGAAGCTTGCGGGTCGGTCCGTGCTGCCATTAAGCAGCAGAACGCGAGGAATGCCAGAGTGAGAATTCGAATGAAGCGAAATTGAATCAACCTATACATTAAGGGCCCCGAGTGCTCCTCGGCAGAGAAAACACCGCAGATGCCGCACATCCATCCGATATCTCACGACCGGCCTCTGCTAGACTTTCTCTTCTACATCAACTTGGCATTTCACGCTATGCGCACCGTCATTTTTGCCCTCCTTCTGTTACCGAACGTCATCCCCTTCATGTCGGCGCAGACGCTGGTTGAGCCCAAAGCCATCACTGACCCCAAGCAGGTTTCGTCGAAGCCTAATGCGCAGGTTGAGCCCCGCAGCCTGACGATCGAGAAGCTGTTCATGACTCGGCAGATTGGGGGCGCAACGTGGTCTCCGGACGGCAAGGATGTCGCGTTTATTTCAAATATGAGCGGGCGGAACAATCTGTGGATAGTCCCGGCCGACGGCGGATTTCCTACCCAATTGACGGTCAGCGATCAGCGGCAGGGCAATCCTGCATGGTCGCCGGATGGCAAATGGATCGCGTATCAATCGGACTACGACGGCGATGAGTTATGGGATATCTTCCTCGTCGCGCCGAAAACTGGGAAAGTCGTGAACTTGACGCAGACAAGTGAGATCGCCGAGACGGATCCGACGTGGTCGCCCGATGGACGATTCCTTGCGTACGAGGTGAAGCCGAAGACGTCCGGATCGGTTGAGATCGATATCTACGACATGATCATGCGCGAGGTGCGGCACATCACTACCAAAACGCCGCAGGGCAAGCGCAATGTGAATCCGATCTGGTCAAAAGACGGAAAGTACATCGTGTACACGCAGACGCAGGCGAAAGGCACGGACTCGAACATCTTCATCGCAGATGTCGCGACCTGTACGAGCACGCTGCT
>JASLEQ010000761.1 GCA_030151135.1 Candidatus Sulfotelmatobacter sp.
CTGTCGGAGAGCGGGGGAAGTGCCGCGTCTCCGCCCGGGATATTCAGGCTCTCGATCGATCGAGCTGCCGGATTTGGCAAATCCGCGGAAGCCTTCTGTTCCTGCGCATTCGTAGACGGAAGTCCAACTGCGATCAGGGTAATAGCGAGTGCCGTCCTGATCAGTTTGCGTAGAGTGTTCATCGTATGGTGCCAAACGCCAATCTGTTCCATATCGGGATTCGCAAGCATCAAAATGCGAAATCGGGTGGCATGTTATATGTCCAATACCCCTCTTCGACCAAACGCGAGATCTTCCAACCCTCACGCGTGCGCACGACTGAGTGGCGATACCACAATCCCTGGAAGAACACATGCTCGTCCGCTTCTCCGGCCTTCACCACCATTGGGCAGGAGCAATGCGCCCGTACCTGCGCGGTATCGCCGTTCAAATCGATACGAACCGTCGAGAGCGCGTGCTGCGACAACACGACTTTGGAGAGGGCTTTACTCAGATACTGGATGTGTTCTTCAATGCCGCTCTCAATTCCTCCCGTCACACGATCATCAATGACGGCATCAGGCGTAAACAGGCCTCGGTATACATCCCATTCACGATCGTCCACTGCGTAGCAGTAGCGCGTCAGAACTTCTTCGATTTCGATGTGGTCTGAGATCTGGTCGTGTGTCAGAGCCATGCGCATGTTCCTTTTACCCCAGGTTCTGGCCGTCGTAGTGACACTACGACCGTTGCCGGAACATTTGCTTGCTGCTCAGGCCGATTTCTTGCTGGTATTTTTGGGGGGAGAGGTCGCCGGACCGCCGCGCGCTAGAGGAAGACAGATCGTGTCTTCCAGGAACTGGAAGAGCATCGTCTCGATCTGTCAGACGCAGAACTGCCTGTTAGAGGACGATGGGTTCTCTAGAGACGAGATTTGGAGCGAAGTTGTGGGCGTGAATTCAGGGATAATCTTTGGGTCACACCGATCAGTCTTAGGGCTACGTCTCTTCGTCGTTCGCACGGCCGCGAGTTGCGTTTCGAAAGCGATGAGGCGAAATACCAGTCAATCGGAGAAATACCGCTGCAAAATGACTCTTGCTTGAAAAGCCCACCCGTCGCGCAATGGCTGCCATAGACCAGGAAGATGTGCGAAGGAGTTCCTGAGCTCGTTCGACACGCAGGCGAGTGACGTAGGCGTGGGGCGTTTCCCCGGTTGTCGCTTTGAAGCATCGCGCAAAATGATATGCGCTCATATGGATGGTTGCAGCGATATCCTCGAGCGTGAGCTTGCCGGATAGTCCCGCATCAACATAGTCCCTAACCAACTGGAGCTTTCGAGCACTCATTCCTGCCGGCAGCGTTGGTAAGGGGAATGGAAATCCGCAGTGTTTGCGAAGCAGCTGCGCAACAAGCATCTGAGCAGCAGAATCGATAAAGAGCCTTCCTGCCCTGTCAGGATTCCGGAGTTGATCCCCAAGAGAATTCACGATAGAGGAGATCAGGGGGTCGTGTTGAGCGAAGCCATCGATGATCTCTATCCGAGCCGGGTCGCACTCGAAGTTCTCTGCTGCGAACTGGTGAAAGAGAGCCGCATCAATACAAACGTGAATGGTCTCAATCCCGCTTCCGTCTGCCTGATCCCAGCGGATTTCGGTGGTCTTGCCCGGAGAAGTCACAGCCAGGTTCCCAGGGCCGCTGAAAGCGGAACTCCACCCGTTTCTGCTGCGGACCTCGGTCTTCCGCGGTCCGCCCCCAGTTGTGAGTACCAGCCAGGGGTCTGGTGTGGCCGGAATACTCAGGTAACGGCACCTTGCGGGCTCCAGGCGGGTTCGCACGATCAGTCGTTCCCAATCAGACCCCGCGCTGATACGGAGCGATGGATTCGCGAGATATTTCTCCAGGTCCTGGGATCTGACTTCCATCGAATAGTCCTCATCGCCGTTCCACTCTTTTAAAGTACGCCACAGGGTTCCAAAGCTTCCACAATGACCAAGGTAGACGGACGGCTAGGACTTGGCCCGACAAGGGAGTTTATAGATACCAGACTGAAGAGAGAAATGAACAAGCCACAAATCGCGACGGCAAGTCTGTCCTAAGCTTCGGGATGCGTGTAAGGCGCTCGATATTCCTGGCGCAATAGTGCATTTGCCTCTGAATCTCCGATCACGAGCTGCTTCTCAGGGTCCCACGCCAAGCTTCGGCTCAGCTTCATCGAGTTGTTCGCCAAGATGCACGAGGCGGTTGAAATGTAGCCCTGCTCAATGTCGGAGATCGGATGGCTCCGCGCGTCGATCGAGGCAAGGAAGTTCTGCATATGATGCCGGATCGCGGGCGCGACGTGTTTCTCGAGTTCCTTTTCACTCTTATCTTCAGGGTATTGTTCCAACTCGTATGTAACATCTTTATGAACAGGGTGCCCGCCGCCGACGGGAATAAAGTCATATCCCATCACACTCAGCTTTAGCGTTCCTTTGTCCCCGTAGAATGTAGCGCCCCATGGATAATTTGGATCTGCGGCCTCACCCCAACTACGGTGCTGCCACACGACTCGAAGATCCTTGAAGTCGAATGTGGCCGTCTGGGTATCGGAAATGTTGGCCTTGCTCTTCGTATCGACAAAGATTCCGCCGGTGGAATCGATCTTCGTCGGCCAGCCCAACCCGAGCATCCACCTTGTCATGTCAAGCATGTGGACGCACATGTCACCTACAATGCCGTTTCCATATTCCATAAACGCGCGCCAGCCGCGGGGATGAACCAAGCTGTTATAAGGCCGCATGGGAGCAGGACCAGTCCAGGCATCGTAATCCAGATTCGCGGGCGGCGTGGTATCCGGCGGATTTTCCGTCGCGCGCATGTGGTAGTAGCAGTAGATCTCGACGAGCGCAATTTTCCCGAGCTTATCCTCGTCGATAAAGCGTTCTTTTGCCTCAACCAGGTGAGGCGTGCTACGCCGTTGCAGACCGACCTGGACAACGCGATTGTGTCGGCGGGCAGCATCCAGCATTGCCTTTCCCTCCACAACGTCGTGGCTAATCGGTTTCTGAACATAGATGTCCACGCCAGACTTTGCGGCTTCAATCATGATCAGGGCATGCCAGTGGTCGGGGGTTGCAATCAGCACCAAGTCTAGATCCTTCTCGGCAAGCATCTTTCGATAGTCCGAGTAGGTGCGAGGCCTCTTCTTGGATCGCTGCCGGGCGGCGGACATCTCGGCAGCGTTCGAAAGCATTTGCGAGTCAACGTCGCATAGAGACACGATCTCGACCGGCGATATCTGCACCAGCCGGAACAGATCCGATTTTCCATACCATCCACAACCGATCAAACCGACCCGTCGACGTTTGTCGCGGTCGTACTCTTGCGCCGGCGCTAGGGCGGCTGCACCTAAGCTGAAGGCAGTAGTGTGGAGGAATTCACGTCGATTCATAAGAGTACCAAGCAAAGCTCAATCAGTATATTCCTCCGAATCAATCGTGACTGACAAACCGTTACTCAGTCGATCGAGTCGGGGATCTACTTCTTGTTCGTCAATCGCACAGCGGGCTCGCTTCTTGGCTAAGGCGTTTCTTGAAAGGGAAACGAGCGTGTGCGCACCTTAACTCGAGTGGCGGACTTTCTCTTAAATGTATAGTTGCCTTTCCGAAGACTTGAACCTTTGGCTCACCTCTTGCCTTAGAGACCAAACCACATTCCAGATTTGCAAAACGCGAGTTGGCGATTTGGCATAAACGCAGAGTCGTTCCTGGCGGGTTCTGTCGACCAACGTTCACCGACTAGACCGCATCCGCCAATCCATAGTAGACAAAGGGGATTCCCCGCGTTTGGTAGACTGAGTTGCTTTAACAGCGACGCGCCCGCCGGCTGAGATTCATGGCGAGACCACATTATTTGAGGCCCATTGATGGACAGTGACGTGAACCGAAACAAGCTCACTCGGCGGCATGCCATCACTCTGCTCGGAGCCAGCTCGATCGTTCCCCTGGGAGGGTTCAACGCACCGACTTCTTCCGCGTTCTCTACTGCAAACAAGGCCCCTGAGGACCTTTACTACACCAGTCTCACAGAAGTCGGCCGGCGAATCCGGTCGCGCGACATGTCCCCTGTAGATCTGACCCAAAGTTTGATCCCCGGTTGAAGAGTTACGCCACGGTGATGAGCGAACAGGCCCCCGCAGATGCTAGAGCGGCTCTCCTAGAAATTGGGGCGGGACGCTATCGCGGTCCCCTTCACGGCGTTCCGGTCGCGATCAAGATCTGTGTTACACCAAGGGCGTCCGCACCATGGGCGGCACTGCCGTTCTCAAGAATTTTGTACCGACCTTCGATGGCACAGTTGTCACCAAATTACGAGCTGCGGGCGCCGCTGTATTGGGGAAAATTGAACCTTTCAGAAGGAGCCGCCGCCGGGTACAACCCGTCTTTCGATGTTCCTCTTAACCCGTGGCGGGCCGACCGATGACCGGGCATGTCGTCCAGCGGCTCGGGGGTAGCTACAGCGGGAGGCTTCTGTTTCGCCGCCATCGGGACCGATACCGGGGGATCGATCCGGAATCCTGCATCGGCTAATGGCGTCGTGGGCCTTAAGCCAACCTACGGCCGCGTGAGCCGCTTCGGGGTCCTGCCCATGGCACCCTCACTCGACCACGTCGGGCCGATATTGATAAAAATCATCCGCTTTCCCCTGGAGCGCGCCATCGCCTCCAATTCCGCTGAGATTTGAATACCCCGTCCGGTTTGGTGAGGATTACGAACTCAAGATGCATCCCCCGGCTGCGCCTTAGCTGGCATTTCATCCGGCTGGAGCGCATCCCCCTGGAGATCCTCGTTCTGCTCGTCGAGCGCAAAGACGAGATTGTTACCCTCGACGAAATTGTCTCGAGGGTTTGGGGCAAAGGCGTTTTTCTCGATACCGACAACAGCATCCGAGGCGCGATCCGGAAGCTTCGCCAGGCGCTGAAAGACGACGCCGGCAATCCCTGTTTCATTCAAACCGTATCGGGACAGGGTATCGTCTTATCGCTCCGGTGAGTATTCCGGAGGAAGTGATTCAGGCTGGAAGTAACACGCCCAAAATATCGACAGTGCACATGAACGCGCCGCCCGCGATTTTGGATTTCGATGCCCCCTCGTTCCCGGTGGAGGATCAGCGGAGTCCACCAACGGTGGCACAACGCTCTCGTGTCACGGTCGCCGTAGCGGCAACTGGGATTGAGTTTGCTTGCGCTGCGCTTTTCGTTTCCTGGTGGTTTATGCCACGATCCGTACCCGTCGTCGATCCCATTCCCAACTCACCGAAGATCCTCAGTCAAAATCCAGTCTGGTCACCGACGGATCCCGGATCTATCTCAACGAAGGGGTGCAAGGGAACAGCAGGATTGCACAAATATCCATAGAGGGGGGCCAGTCGGTGCGGATGGAATCCTCACTTGCAGATCCGGTGACTCTGGGAGCAGCGCGCGATGACTCGGCGCTGCTCGCCATCACTGAAATCATGCCGAGCTCACTAGGCTCCCTGTGGTCTATCCCTCTTCCCGCGGGCGAGCCTCGACGCATCGGAAACGCAGTGGCGCAGAGTGCGGATTAACTTCCAGATAACCAGATTATCTTTGCGGTCGGCAAAGACATTCTGATTGCAGAAAATGATGCCTCCGGCTCGCGCAAGCTCGTCTCCTTTCCCGGAGTTGGGTGGAACACTGTGGTTTCGCCCGAAGCCTTGGCCCTCGGCTTCTGCAGGTCGTCGACTATCTCACCTCCAATGCCGATAACTATCGGGTGATCTTCGCGTTCACGGCTGAACTCCTCTGGATTCCATTACCGTTCCTCATCTGTCATCCCTCTCGCGGTTACAGCACCTTGGAAAGGGCTACGTTTGCGGGGCAAGGTCACAGCTGCCTTGAATGGGGCGGCCATTTTTGTCTGCTCGTTGTTCTGATGTGGGTTCTACAGGGTTCTGATGTGGGTTCTACAGGTGCCTGCCACGACCGGTCTGTGTCCTGAGTGCTCTTTACGAAACCGGAGCGACGAGCAGAGATGTGACCTTACGCAGCCGCGCTGCATCGGCGGGCCTGACTCGACTGTCGGTCACGATCATGTGGCACTCATCGAATGAGCAGAGGCGATAGACGGCTTCCACGCCGATTTTGCTGCTGTCGATGACCAGAATCCGTTCCCGCCCCGAACGGAGAAAAGCCTTGGGCATTTCGGCATCGTAGTTCATGACGCCTTTTTGAAAAGACAAGGCGGCTGCGCCAAAGAAGACTTTATCGGCATAGATGGCACCCAGAGAATCGAGCACGGCGTTGCCGCAGAGATCGTGGCTGCCACGGCGATAGACTCCGCCAGTCAGCATCACTTGTACGCTCGCACTGCCCGACAACTCTTCCAGCACCGCGAGTGAAGTCGTGAGGACAGTTAGATTGCGTTTGGTGGCGAGATAACGAGCGATAAAGCGAGTGGTCGTGCCGGAATCGAGCACCACGGTCTCTCCGTCCTGCACCAGTTGCGCGGCTTCGCGCCCGATGGCTTCCTTCGCGCCCGCCATCTTCGCGGAACGCTCAAGGAAGCTACGCTCAAGGGAGCCGGAGGGGGCGGCCATCGCGCCTCCCGGAGTACGAATAACCAGACCGGCATCGGCGAGCTTGTATAAAACGCGTCGCACTGTCATTTCCGAGACAGCGAATTGCCCGGCCATCTCGGCAATCGAGGCGATCCCTCGTTCTTTGATAAACAGCAGGAGCTCGCTTTGTCGCCCCTCGGAGCTTTGCGGGGATTCGATGTTCTGCTTCTTCATCACAAGGAGCAACTTTACCAGATAGCAAGATCCTGCGAACCTGTGTGCCGCGACCTACCGTTCCCCAGGATCAAAGCGATAGGCGAGGTTGTCGAATTGTAGGCCTTCGCCGTTCTTGAGGTCGAAGATGACCGCCGAACTGGGGTCGCGCCATCCGGTGCGAATACGCCGCAATTCACCGGGCTTGACAACGTAAGATATCTCGCGAAGCTCGGGCGAATGGATGGTGACCGTGGCTTCGGAAGCTCCGCCATTGTAGACGTCGATACCGACAAAGATGCGCGGCGCATAAAAGTTGAAGGCGGCCGTTTTCGCTGACGTGTCGGCGAGCGAGAGATTGAAAGTGCCGAACGCGCCATCGGGAACATGAATACGCCAGTCGCCCGGTTCCCAATCGATGACACCGGACGGATACTGCCCCTGCAGGGTTGTTCCCGCGGGAAGATGAGGAGCATCGAAGTTGATATAGAGTGGGGGAGCCTGACCGCCCGAGCCCTGCACATCGATCGAGCGCGCGCTGTCGTGACGGACGCGAAGGACATGCGTCGCCGGGTCGAACTTATATCCCGCAGCATCGAGTTCGGTTCTCGCGGCCAGCGGCTTGCCGTCGGCGGTGACCGTGCCGGGAACAAAATCGAGACGGAGCACATCCACTGAGTGAGCGTCGAAGGTGCTGTAGGTGACAGAACCTTTGCCATACGAAACATGGGTCACAACGGAGCTCGATCCCACAAGGTGCGACTCGTCTGAAGGCGCCCACTCGGGAACCGCCCAGAATGCATCCATCAACCTTCGCGGTCCATCGGCGTACTGGTCAGTGAACCACCATTGTGTGCCGAACGGAGTGGCTGCGTCTCGCGAGAGCCCCTGAAAGTAAGTGACCCAGTTATACGAACGATACGCCATTTCCTTGTACGCGACGTCCCCTGTCATCGCATAATAAAGCGCCTCTACGGCGGCAAGACGGGATGTATGGCTATCGCAGCACTGGTTGGGTAGATTGCAGCAAAACTCCTTGCCGTCCCCCTGCTCGGTCGTTACGGTTGCGCCGTGGACAATGTATTTGGGCCATTTCGGAGTGGTCTTCACCCAATCGATGAGCTGCCTTGCATGCTCTTGCCAGTCCGGATCCTTGTCGGGATTGAGAAGAACATAACGAGCGAACTCGAGGGGAATCACCTGGTTCATGTTCTCCATCGTCGGAGATACATCTTCGAAGTATCCCACCCATACGTTATTGGTGAGGGGATACTTCTTGAACCATTCCCAGGCGCCTGCACGTACCCGCGTGTAACCCTGCACGTCGCCCAGCCCCAGACGCGTGAGTTCGTCGAACAGCATGATCGGCTCGATCACGTTAGCGGAATAGATGCCCATCGCGCCGCCCGGAGCCTTGCCGTCACGCGCGTAACACCGGACCGGCCAGGGGGACTGCGCTTCATCGCCGGACTGAAAGTTCTTCACCAGTGCATCGGCGCTGCGAATCGCCTCTTCGAGATACTTGGTATTGCCTGTCATTTCATAGAGACGCAAATAGGCGTACCCGTCTTCGCCGACCACGTGCGGTTCGATGTAGTCCTCGCCGTGCTGGCTCCAGCCGGTATAGCGTCTGGCCCCGGGATTTGCGGACGCATAGGGAACTTGCGGCCACACGTAATCCTTGGGCGTGAGACCGTTCTCCAACTCGTAATCGAAGAAATCTTCGAGAAATGTGAGAGTGCGCTCGTCGCCGGTGTAGGGGTAGAGTCGCTCAATGAATCCCTGCAGCATAGCGCGCAGATAGCCGGTGGAGTTTGCCCAGTGGATGTCCGGCGCCATTTCGAACGTAGTCCGGTCAAAGTCAAAGCAACAGTAAAAGTAGTGCAGGCGCTGCCGATTGTACTGATCCCAGAGAATA
>JASLEQ010000768.1 GCA_030151135.1 Candidatus Sulfotelmatobacter sp.
GGTTATGTAAAGCTGATTTTCGTACAGAAATCCCAGGTCGCCGGTGCGAAGGTAAGGTCCATCACCGTTCGCCAGGCGCGCATGGAACGTCTCTTGCGTTTCCGTGTGTCGCGCCCAATATCCTGCGGCAACGCTCGGACCTTTGATCCAGACTTCACCGACACGGCCCGTCAGGACAGGTTCGGCTGTGCGGGGATCTACGACGCGAACGTCCTGATCGCCTGCGGCTTGTCCGCTGCTTACAAGCCACGTCTCATCTTCGCTTGAGGCGGGTGATTTGGCCTCGTCACTTTCCAGCGCTTCGCGCGAGACCGCCTTGAACTGGATGCCTGTTCCGAAGCGATCCATCCCTGTCGCCATCAGCGTCGATTCAGCCAAGCCGTAGCACGGGTGGAAACTGCCAGGCTTAAATCCGCAACGGCCAAACTTGTCGCAGAATTCATCGAGAGTCTGCTTCCGGATCGGCTCCGCGCCGTTGAATGCGACCGTCCAGCTGCTTAGGTCCAGTTCATCCGCCTCATCGTCACTGACACGACGCACGCAAAGGTCGTAGGCGAAATTGGGCCCGCCGCTGCAGGTCGCCCGGAATTTGCTGATGGCCTGCAACCAACGAGCAGGGCGCTGCAAGAACGCGACTGGCGACATGAGTGTGACTGAGAACCCGGTGCTGAGCGGCTGAAGGATGCCGCCGATCAGTCCCATATCGTGATAGGGCGGAAGCCAGAAAACAGTCGAGCTACTTGTGTCCAGCGGAAAATTCTTCTGGATCGCGGCCGTATTGTGGACGATGTTGCCATGGGTCAGAGTCACACCTTTCGGGAAGGCCGTGGACCCGGAGGTGTATTGCAGGATGATCGGAGTTTCGGGCCGGATCTCATCCAGCGGGAGGTCCGCTGAGGTATCCAGGGTGAGGTCGTCGGTGGAGAGCAGCGGCAATTTCGCGAGCGGGCCGCCAGGCTGGCAGAAGATGCTCTTTGGAGAGTCCAGGAGATTGCGCGTCGTCAGCACAACCGTAGGTTCGGAATTCGCGATGATGGACTCCAGACGCGTGAGAGGACGGTTTGGACGCGGAGCGTAAGACGGCACGGCAATCACCCGCGCGTACATGCAGGCAAAGAGAGCCACGATGTAGTCGAGCCCCGGTGGGTAGATCAGAAGTGCCCGGTCTCCGGGAGAGCAATGACGGAGCAGCGTGGAAGCGGTCGAGCGCGCTCGCTGATCCACCTGTTCGTATGTCAGTACCTGTTCTTTATCCCCGTGGAGGAAACGATAGAGCAGATCTCGACCTTGGCGGGCGGCGCGGCCACGCAGAATTTCGACAAGCGTGCCTGCGGCAGACAGAGTAGTAGCGGAACCCATCAGGTTGGCGAAACCCCCAAGCGACGTTGAGCGATTTTACCGAGGCGCGACCATGTCACCAAGTGGAGATTCGGTTATATAGAAACCCATTGCTCAGGGTTATCTCGGCTAGAGAAGAAAGTCTCTTGACGCGCCGCTTAACATTGTAAAGACTTTGTAAAGGCGTTGGTTGGGGCGCTGCCACAGTTAAGCCCGCTGGCAGCTTTGGGGCATTCAAAAACAACTCCCTCAGTAGTTACGCATACTCCATGGAACCAGTGTGTGAGGTAACGGGTACTCCACTCCCCGCGATTCGTACCAGCCAAGACGCGCTGGCGCTGCAGCGGAAGATTGCCTTTTGGGTTGTGCTGATCCCCTTTATTGCCCTTGTCTTAGGAGTCATCCTGATGGCCCGGTCGGCCGTGGGGCGTATTGAGTTGATGCTCCTGCTTGGGATGTATTGGGCGAGCCATGTCGGAGCCGGTCTTGGATTCCACCGTTACTTCTCTCATCGATCTTTCCAGACCACTTCCGTCATGAAAGGGCTGTTAGCAATCCTTGGATCGATGGCAGCCCAAGGGCCGGTCATGCAGTGGGCGGCCACGCACCGGCGGCACCATCAATTCAGTGATCGTGACGGGGATCCGCATTCGCCTTATGTTCACGCCCCAGGGATTGTGAACCGATTGCGGGCGTTCTGGCACGCCCACGTTGGATGGTTGTTCAAGCCGCAGGTCAATGATTGGGTTCTGTATGTACCCGAGCTGGTGAAAGACAAGATGCTCATGCGGATCAACCGTCTGTATTTCCTGTGGGTACTTCTTGGATTGGCGATCCCTTCAGCGTTAGGTTTCTGGCTTATCGGCGGAGGGCGCGGGGCGTTTGACGGACTGCTGTGGGGAGGGCTCATTCGGATCGCGCTGGGTCACCACTCGATCTGGAGTGTGAACTCCATGTGCCATTTGTTCGGCACCCGGCCGTACCGCAGCAACGATAACAGCCGCAACAACTTTTTCCTGGCAATCGCTGTGTTCGGCGATGGCTGGCATAACAATCACCACGCCTTTCCGAGTTCAGCATTTCATGGGCTGTCGTGGTGGCAAATCGACCTTCACGGATACTTTCTGCGACTGCTGGGTTTGTTTGGCTTGGCATGGGACATCAAGCGTCCGACACCGCGCGCAATAAAACAGAAACAAAGAGTAAAGGCCGATCTCCCCCAAGTGGCCTGAAATTCCAATCGAGGAGCAACTGTGGGCTTACTGGACAAATTACGGGGAAAAAAGCACGAGGTAGCGAAATCGGCGGAGCCGGTGACCGAAGCGATCCTTCAGGAGTGGCTGGCGACGCAGATCGCGGCTCTTGCAAAAATCCAGACTGAGGACGTAGATGTGGAGCGTCCATTTGCCGAGTTCGGAATGGACTCAATGCAGCTGTTTCAGCTTTCGGGCGACTTGCAGAAGTTTCTGGGCCGCGAAGTTTCCGAAATTGTGGCGTGGGACTATCCGACGATCGCTCAGCTTTCGAAGCATTTGACGTCGGATTCCGGAGCGCCGGCAAGTACAGAGCTTACCCCTGAGGAAGAACTGGCAACGGAGCAGCAAGGATGAACACGCAAGTTTCGGCCGTCCGCAAGCCGATCGCTGTCTCGCGAAACGGGATGCGTTTGCAGCAGGCCATTGCATTCCTCGTGATGGCGATGCCGATCCTCGGGACGGTGACCGCCGTCTATCTGGGAATTCGCAATGGTGTTGGAAGGCTCGAGATCGGGATTTTTTTGTTCATGTACCTGGTGACGATGGGTGGGATGACGATCGGACTGCACCGCTATTTTGCGCACCGCACGTTCGAAACTGGGCCGCGCATGAGGCTGTTGCTGGCGATCACGGTCTCAATGTCGACGCAGGGGCCATTGCTCTCGTGGGTAACGATTCATCGCAAGCATCACGCGTTCAGCGACCGGCCGGGAGATCCGCATTCTCCGCACGTGCATGGGAACAGAGCTTTCGGGATGCTGAACGGGCTGTGGCACGCGCACATTGGCTGGATGTTCACCGAGAACTCGAATGACTGGAGTTTCTCGCGCGATCTGATGGGAGATCGGACGTTATTCTGGGTGCACCGCACGTACCTGTACTGGGTAGGATTGAGTTTCCTGTTGCCCGCGCTGCTGGGCGGCGCCATCACTCACAGCTGGTATGGAGCATTTCTGGGCTTTGTTTGGGGCGGGCTGGTTCGCTGCTTCGTTGTGAACCAGGCGAGTTGGTGCGTCGGTTCAATCTGCCACTATTTCGGATCGAGGCGCTTCGATCTCGACGATCACAGCGCCAACAATTATGTGGTCGCCCTGCTTACGATGGGCGAAGGGCTGCAGAACAATCATCATGCTTTCCCCAGCGCGGCCCGCCATGGCATGTTCTGGTGGGAACCTGACTTCAGCGGCAACATCATCCAGTTGCTGAATGCGGTGGGGCTGGTTTGGAATACGTACCATCCGACTCGGGACACGATGGACCGGCTGCGCAGGGCCGCATAATTCAGGTATGCTGGGCTGCGCCGAAGCGACCGCTTACTTCCTCCCTTTGATCTTGGCCTTATCTGACTGAAAGGAATACGTGCGACCGATCGCAATCATCGGTGCGTCCTGCCGAGTTCCCGGAGCGAATGGGCTCGAAGAATTCTGGGAATTACTCCGCGCAGGGCGGAATG
>JASLEQ010000789.1 GCA_030151135.1 Candidatus Sulfotelmatobacter sp.
CTCCAGGAACCGAGAATAGGCGGCTTCATCGAAAATCTCGCGCAACGCGGCGAATACGATTTTGAAGGCCTGACGAAGGTTGTTCATGCTCTTTCCTGTGCCAGTCGCGTCATTGTGAACGGCACCTCGCTGACGGTGGGCTCTTTGCGTCCCGTGAGAATACTAACCCACTGCCGGGCCGACTCAATCAGAACCAACGCCACCATTACCACAAGGAGACCGGTAACCGCCGCATCGAGACGGTTGTTCAAAATTAGCCGAAGGGTCGAAGTATTCGCCGCGCCCACCTCCAGCAGACGTGCCTGCGCGAGAAAGCCGATCCTCGGATTCGAATCGAAGATTTTGTGCCACGATGCACTGAAAGTCACCAGCACCAGCCAGACAAGCGGCACTAACGTCACTGCGGCGTATTTCACCCGATGCATCTTGATGATGATGGTGGTCGCGACGCACAGTGCCACGGTAGCCAGAAGTTGATTGGCGATTCCAAATAGAGGCCAGAGCGAGTTGATGCCGCCCAAAGGGTCTTTGACTCCTTGCCACAGGAAATATCCCCACGCACCTACGATCAGTGCGCTTGTCGCAACGATCGATGGGTACCAACTCGTTCTGCCCAGCGGCCTGTAAATGTGCCCAAGGGCGTCTTGGATCATGAAGCGCGCCACGCGCGTTCCTGCATCAAGAATTGTCAGGATGAACAGTGCCTCAAACATCACCGCGAAGTGATACCACAATGCCATCACTCGTGATCCGCCGAGGCTTTGCGAGAAGATATGCGCCATCCCGACCGCAAATGCGGGTGCTCCGCCAGTGCGGTTGAATAACGTCTGTTCTCCGACAGCCGCCGCCAGGGATTGCATCTCCGAAGACGTCACTGGAAATCCCCAATTCGAAATGGTGGTAGTGGCAGCTGCGGCGCTTTGACCCACAATCCCGGCGGGGCTGTTAATGGCGAAATAAATGCCGGGATGCAGGACGCACGCGGCAGTGATCGCCATGATTGCAACCGCCGACTCCGCCAGCATGGCTCCGTAACCGACGAGCCGCGTTTCGCTCTCCCGAGCGATCAGCTTTGGCGTTGTGCCACTGGATATCAAGGAATGGAATCCACTGATCGCCCCGCAAGCAATCGTGATAAATGCAAACGGAAATATCTTTCCTGCGAATATAGGGCCCGTTCCGTCCACAAATCGCGTGAATGCCGGCATATGCAGCGTCGGATGCAAGGCGACCATGCCGACCGCCAGCAGACCGATGGTTCCCAGCTTCACGAAAGTGCTTAAGTAATCGCGCGGCGCGAGCAGCAGCCAGACGGGAACAACTGAAGCCGCAAAGGCATACACAATAATTGAGACGACCAGCGTCGTCGCGCGCAAGCTGAACAGGTGCGCTAACGTTGGCGTCTGCGAGACCCATTGGCCACCCCAGATCGCCAGCAATACTAGAACAAATCCCAGGCCAGAAACCTCTAACACTTTGCCCGGGCGGATCCGCCTAAGGTAAACACCCATCAGCAGGGCGATGGGAATTGTCATCGCGATCGTAAACGTGCCCCAGGGGCTATCCTTCAACGCATTCACAACAACCAGTGCCACGACGGCCAAAAGGATAATTAAAATAATGATCACTGCTGTATACGCAACCACTCCGCCGATCGCTCCCGTTTCTTCCTTCGCCATTTCGGTCAGAGACTTGCCGTCACGCCGAACAGAAAACAACAGGATCACGAAATCCTGCACGCAACCCGCGAACACTGCGCCAGCTAAAACCCAGAGGACTCCAGGAAGATATCCGAATTGCGCAGCGAGCACGGGGCCGACTAAGGGACCGGGTCCCGCTATTGCGGCGAAGTGGTGACCGAACACCACCCATTTATTGGTGACCAGGAAATCGCGCCCGTTCTCCAGTCGCTCCGCCGGCGTTGCGCGCAGCGCGTCGATTGCGAGGATTTTTGCGGCGATGAAGCTGGCGTAGAAGCGGTATCCCAGGGCATAGCAGCAGGTCGCAGCCGTAACTAGCCAGAGTGCGTTGATCGGTTCGGCGCGACGGAGTGCCACGACCCCGACTGCCAAAGCACCGACGACAGAAACTGATCCCCAGAGAAGAAATCTCAAGACCTTCTTCATTCAGTGGAGCATTGTGGCGAATCTAAAGAAGAAGCGCAATCCCGATCTGTCCTGATCATCGACAATCTGAATCAACTCGATCTATGCGGATTCCGGCTACGGCGGGAACACGAGCAGGTAGACTGTTCGCTAAAGGATGCCGTTCCTCAACCAAGCTCGGATGGTCTCGCTGTATGGCTCGATCGCACCATGGTTGCTTCCCATCATCGAAACAGTCCTGGTGCTCGGGGCGGTTTGGATCAGCTTTCATCCGAAACGTCCCAGCCCGCCGGCACTTCTCCGAGTCGAGGCTTTCTTTCGTCGAATTTCTCATCGACGCGTGCTGTCGGTGTGGTTCGTATTTTTTCTGACGGTTTCCATACGAGTTGCGCTGATCCCCATTCTGGGCATACCCCAGCCGGCATGGAACGACGAGTACAGTCATTTGCTGGCCGCCAATACTTTTGCTATCGGACGTGTGACGAATCCGACTCATCCGATGTGGGTGCATTTCGAAAGCTTTCAGATCATTCAACATCCCACCTACATGTCCATGTATGCACCGGGACAAGCCGTGGTCATGGCAGCGGGCATCAAGCTCGGACATCCCTGGATTGGCATCCTGCTTATGGCGGGGTTTATGTGTGCCGGGCTTTGCTGGATGCTCCAGGGGTGGTTTCCGCCGACTTGGGCGCTGTTCGGCGCCCTGCTGGCGGTGCTGCGCTTTTCTACCTTCAGCTATTGGATGAATAGCTATTGGTGCCCGACGCTCGCTGCCACGGGAGGAATGCTCGTTCTTGGCGCTCTACCGAGGTTGCGCGCTCACCCACGGTTTCCAGATGGAGCCTTGGTGGGGCTTGGTCTGGTCATGATGGCGAATACTCGGCCCTACGAGGGCTTGGTGTTCAGCATCGCCGTCGCCATTGGACTTCTGTTCTGGCTGAGGCGTAGGCGTGTCCCTCCGTGGCGGCAATTGGCTCGAAAACTTGTCCTGCCTGCCGCCTGTATCCTGATCCTCGCCGGTTCTGGAATGGGCTACTTCTACTGGCGGGTCACCGGCAGCCCAGTTCGCATGACCTACAAGGTCAACCGCGATACTTACGCCGTCGTTCCCTATTTCATCTTCTTCTCCAAGCGGGCTGTTCCTGAATATCACCATGCCGTCATGCGCGATTATTATGCGGGATGGGAAGTCGCCCAGTACGACGAAGCTCGCACTCTGCGCGGGTTCATCCATCGCAGCCTTAGCAAGATCGGGCAACTGTGGCGATTTTTCGTAAATCCTGCATTCTCTTTGCCGTTGGTCGTGCTTCCCTGGATTTTTCGAGACAAACGCGTGCGCCTTGCTCTGGTGGCCTGTGGGATTTTCGCTCTGGGTTGTCTGATTGAGACTTGGACCTTCGCCCACTACGTCGCCCCTGCCACCGGTCTGTTTTATGTTCTCTTCGTACAATGTCTGCGGCGCTTAAACCTGTGGCGTCGCCGTGAATCCCGCACAGGTGAACTTCTGGTCCGAAGCATAGCGATTGTTTGCGTTAGCATGATCATCCTTCGTTTAGCAGGTATCGTCGCGCACGCACCGTTGGAGCCACCGTGGCCCGTGGGAAATCTTGATCGGGTCACTGTCATCGACAAACTCGACAAAGTACCTGGCAATCATTTGGTGATTGTGCAATATGGCCCCAATCACAATGTGGATCGCGACTGGATTTACAACGCGCCGGACATCGATCGATCCCGAATTGTGTGGGCTCGAGACATGGGCACGCAGGAAAATCAGGAACTACTTCGGTATTTTAAGGATCGTCACGTATGGCTCATGTCCGGTGATGATTCGCCCCCGACCCTAGAGCCGTACCCGGCAAACTGATGTCAATCTTCCTATCACCACGGGGTGTCGGCTTCGGATCGTGGCTCACTGCGCGTCGACTACGTGCTCAGGGCCTTGCTCTTGCGCTGGTGCTCTGGGGCGTGTACGCGTGGGTGATTTCGTGCCCGGGCCTTCGAGATCGCAACGGAAATCTCAAGGGGACGGACTTCCTACACTTCTACACCCTGGGCTCACTTGCCCTTCATCAACGCGGGGCATCGTTGTACGACATGACTGCGCAGGCAAGTCTTGCCGCACAGAGAGTTCCATCCGCAGCTGGTATTCGATATCTCCCCCTGTATCCGCCACAAGTCTCGTTATTATTTGCCCCCTTCGCGCGCCTCACTTACCTGGAAGCCCTCGCTCTATGGTGGGTACTTTCTCTTCTCATCTATGCTGCATGTAGCTATTGCGTCTGGCGTCTCTGTCCAAATTTGACTGAACACGGCAGCAC
>JASLEQ010000791.1 GCA_030151135.1 Candidatus Sulfotelmatobacter sp.
TGATCGATCCCAGGGACTCCGGTTCGTCCATCTCGCCATCGCCCAGGAACGCCCAAACCTTGCCGCCCGTCGAAGTCTTGAGCCCGCGGTTCTCCAGATACTTGATGAACCGCGCGTGATAGATCGCCTGGATCGGCCCCAACCCCATCGAAACCGTCGGGAACTCCCAGAAATCCGGCATCAGCCAAGGATGCGGGTACGACGACAGTCCTCCGCCCGATTTCAGTTCCCGTCGGAAATTCTCCAGCTTCTCTTTGGAGAGCCGACCTTCCAGAAACGCCCGCGAATAAATCCCCGGCGCGGCGTGTCCCTGGAAATAAACGATGTCGCGATCACCGGTCTCGGTCTGAGCCCGGAAGAAGTGATTGAACGCGACCTCATATAAGGTCGCGGCCGAAGCGAACGTCGAGATATGTCCGCCAATTCCTTCCTGGATCTTGTTGGCCCGAACCACCATCGCCAGGGCATTCCACCGCACCAGACTCTTGATCCGGCGCTCCATCTCCTGGCTTCCCGGGAAAGGCGCCTGCTGCCGGGCAGGAATCGTATTTTGATAAGGGGTAGTGGCCGTGAAAGGCAGGTTGATGCCGGCCTCGCGCCGCGCGTGTAAGGCTAACTGCTGCAACAAACGGCCGGCCCGGTCCGGGCCTCCGTGGGACAGAACGTAATCCAGGGAATCGACCCATTCCCGGGTTTCCAACACTTCTAGGCCGTTCGTTTCGCTTTGAGCCACTTCTACTCTCCCCATTGAGTGATGCGGAATACTCCATCATACCAAGCGCGGCCCATTGCTGCGCCTACAGCCGCGACAAAAGTGGGCGACGGCTCTTTCGAGTTGCAAAAATCTGCATTCCCCACCTGCTCTGAAATTGTCATTCCCGAGACAAGAGACTGCGGATAGCACTCGGTTCCGATAGCACCCGGTTCGTATCAGGCCATCGCTTAAGCGATGGCGAAACTCTCGTTCAGCATCGTGGACCCTTTAGGCGCTGAGGTCACGACTCGGTGCACTGCGTCCCCTGGGTACGCCGACCTCTTATGATGATTTTCATTCACTCAAATGTCTGAATAATTAAATGATTTATGACTAATTCCCTTGGCCCAGGCGATAGAATGTCGCCACCGAGAACTCATGCTCCGCCTCCTGATCCTCGCGCTCGTCGTCGCCGCGGCACTCATCATTCTCATTCCCCGACTCACCTCCCGGAACTCCACGCCCGCGACCGGCGCCACCGCCCCCGACTTCACCCTCCCCTCGCAAGACGGCACTCCCGTCAGCCTCAAAGACTTTCGCGGCAAATGGGTCGTCCTCTACTTCTATCCCAAAGATCAGACCGCGGGTTGAACGAAAGAAGCCCACCAGTTTCAGGTGGACCAACCGAAATATGCCGAGCGCAATGCTGTCGTTCTTGGAGTCAGCCTCGATACCGTCGACTCCCATAAGGATTTCTGCGCGAAGGCCGGACTGAACTTCAAGCTCCTCTCCGACACTCAACAAGCCGTTACGAAAGCCTACGGCTCACTCACCAATCTCGCTGTGGTGAAGTTTGCTGCGCGTCACACCTTCCTCATCGATCCCCAGGGAAAAATCGCCAAGGCCTATACCACCGTGAACCCTGTAAGTCACAGCGAAGAGGTCCTCGCCGCCCTCGATCAACTTGAGAAGCCGTAACGCAGCTTCAGCGTCGTGACGCCTTGCAATAATCGTGAACTGAAAATCCCAGGAGTTTCGTGACGCGCGCCCGCAGCTCTTTCAGTTATGTGAGAAAACTCGCCTCAGGCCGCTCGTTGAATCGCCAGCAACGTCAAATCATCCAACGCTGGCCCGTCGACGAATGAGCGCAGATCATCCAGGCATGCTGTGATCATCTCTGCAGGTTTTCGCGCTGCCTGCCGCATCAGATGCGCCACGCGGTCGATGCCATATTCATCATCCTCGCAACGCGATTCCGAGAGCCCATCCGTGTAAAGGAACATCATGTCTCCTTCATCCAGATGCACTCGCGTCGCCGAGAAATCGAAATCGTGGAACATCCCCAGCGGCAGTCCCGTGGACTCAATGCGCAGCACGCCGCCCCCCCCAACGACGATCACAGGCAAATGACCCGCATTGTGTATCTCTACTTCTCCGGTGGCCTTCGCTTGTCCGCATACTAATGTGGCGTATTGTCCAGCCAGCGCGCTCTCGCAGAAAACCCGGTTCGCCTGCGTCACCATCTGTCCGAGCGGCAGATTCATGCCGCTCAGGCTGCGGAAAAGTGCGTGCAGCTGCGCCATTAGCATCGAAGCAGCCACGCCCTTCCCGGAAACGTCGCCCAGAACAAAAAACAGCTGCCCATCCGACGGGATCAAGTCGCAGTAATCACCGCTCACCGCACCCACCGGAGCATAGTGGTAACTCGTCTCCCATCCTCCGGCGCGCAGGTTTGCTTCGGGCAGCAGATTGCGCTGCAACTGCGCAGCCAGGTCGAGATCGCGCTGCAGCGCCGCGCGTTCCGAATCGTTCAGATGGTCAAGGCAGTAGCGAACCAAAGGATCCGAAAGCAGCCGACTCTGTTCGATCGTGTCATGACACTCCTCGCACAGGCCGTAGGTGCCATCTGCCATCCGATCCAACGCTGCATCTACTTCGCGCAACAACGCGGCCAGTCCCGTCTTCTGCGGGGCCAGCGCCAGCGCCGTCTCCAGTCGCCGCTTCCTCTCCTCCAGTTGATTTTGCAAGAAAGCGACTTCCACCGTAGCCATGCCATTCTCCCCACGCAACGCTCTTTTGGATTTTGATGGCGCCGGCCGTGCTGAAGTCGCAATTTACCGAATCAGGTCAGAGAGGACGGGCCGGCAGATTGGCAGGAGCCAAGTGTGGAGCGGCTACGCGCCGGTTCGAAAGCCTTCGCCACATCTCATAGCAGGAGAAGCCGGGGGTGATCCCCGCTCTACTGCGGGCTCGCATAACAGGTAATTGCGTTGTACAGCAATTGTTCGTCATCGCCGCCAACGTTTTGGTACTCCGGCATGTTCGAGATGTATATCGCGGTATAGGAGGGCGAGTGAACGCCAGCAACGATTCCGGCATAATTGTCCGAATCCGCCACCGCTCCCGCGACGCTCAGGTTCCCTGTCCATGTCCCGCTCGCAGAAACTTGACTGGAGTTGTAACCACGGGACTGCCACGACGTGCCGTAGATCTTATGAAAGAGACACGGTTCATAAAGCTTCATGAATTCATTCGAGATATTGACATTGCCGTATGTCAGGCTCGAGGAGAGACCAAACAAAGGCGCGAGCGCGCGATTGTCGACGCTTCCCCATTGAAACATCACGTAGGTGCCCAGTATCGGATGCCCCGCTTTGACGTATTTCCCAAGGGCCTCGACTTCTGACGGCGCGTATTGTTGAACCCCGCCGGCTGGATCGCTGAGTATCACGACGTCAGCCTTGGAGTTGACGAGATCCGCATATGTAAAATCTTGCCCAATAAGCGTGGTGTGGTCGATGGAAACGGGAATCGTTCCGTAGCTGGACCAATTCGTGTTCAGGTCGGACCAAACCGGATTATCCCCCCAGGATTTCACAAAGATGGCGGTAATGGCGTTCGCTGGAGGTTGGGCCTTTGGCTCGATCACAGCGTTCTCCCCGCGCGAAATACGCGGAGGCGTCACCTCTTGAGCATAGATCGTGGCGCACGCAATGATCAGCGTCAGCAGGCCGATTCCGAACCGTTGGATTGACATATTCCCACTCCTCGCTGGAATTTCTGCAAACGCAGGCGTGACACTATACCGCGTATTTACCGCGGCTTAATTGAATTTTCCAAGAATTTGAGTTCGACGAGTGACAGGTAGCGCGGACGAGGCCGCCCGGCCAAATAAAAGGCCCTGAGCGTCGATCAATGGCGCAGGCAAAACGGGAAGGAAGGCTAAGCCAATCGAACTTTTTGGAAATGGTCGGGGCGATAGGATTTGAACCTACGACCCCCTGCGCCCAAGGCAGGTGCGCTACCAGGCTGCGCTACGCCCCGACATGTCTTCGATTATAAATGAGACCGCTCCGCTTCCTTCCAACCCGGCAGAAAGCCGTTGGGTTAAGCGGTATAATCGGCTCCGGATATGCCGAGCCCGCGTTACGCGCTGGTAGCTTATGTCAGAAGCCCAGCCGGAGAATTCGTCGAGAACTTGCGCCGGGAATTGCATCCCGACCTTCCTCATCTTGCTGCTCATCTCAGCATCTTGCCGCCCCGCCCCTTGCTCGGTAGCGAAGGTGCTGCCGTCGAAGTGCTTGAGCGCCTCTGCGGCCAGGAAGAGCCTTTCGAAGTCACGCTCGGTCCCGTCGAAACCTTCGTTCCCGTCACGCCTACGATCTTCATTCGCATTGAAGCCGCTGCAAAGAAGATGTGCGAGCTGCATCAGAAGCTCAACATCGACGGCCTTCAATACTCTGAAGAGTGGCCCTACATCCCGCACCTTACCATCGCCAAGATGGGCGCCGAACAATTGGCCCGCACCGCCCTCGAAACCGCCCGCCGGCGTTGGGAAAGCTATCCCGGAACTCGCCGCATCCTATTGGAAAACTTGACCTTTGTCCGCGAGCAGTCCCCAAATTGTTGGGTCGATATCGCTCCTGTCCGCCTTGGCCGCCGTCTGGTTTCCCGCTGACCAGTCGTACTCAGCCGTGTGATTACTCTCACCAGTCGAACATGGCCCCAGGTACATGTCACTCCCGTGCGTTGAAAAGCCTCCCCTATGTCTGTAGATAAAGAGAAGGGCGAATCTCCGGATGCCGCGCTGAACGCCACGTCGTACGCGGGTTTCCGGCCACTCAAACGGGAGAGCCAACATGCAGATCGGGGTTTACGGTTCAGGGTATCTGGGAACAGTGATTTCCGCCTGCCTCGCTGATTTTGGCACGCCCGTTTCCTGCTGCCATCCCGATCGCACTCGCATGGTCGAAATGGCTCAGGGAAATATCCCGTTCTTCGAAAAAAATCTCAAAGAAGTGATCCGCCGCAACGTGCGCGCCGGACGCCTCGCCTATTCCACCGATATCGAATCATTCGCCCGCAAAACCGGCGTGATCTTCCTTGCCGAAGACAAACCTGAGAACCTGAACGACGTCGCGATCCGCATTACACGCCTCGCGCCCAAGCCCCCAATTCTTACCATCGTCACGCCCTCGCCCGTTGGCACCGCAAATGCGCTGGAAAAAAGCATTAAGGACCTTGGATTACAGGCCACCATCGTTTCGCAGCCCATGTTCTTCACCGACGGCTGCGCCGTCGAAGACTTCAACTGGCCCGATCGCCTGATTCTCGGCGCAACCTCCAGCGAAGCCGTGCAGGTCCTGAAACAGATTTTTCATCCCCTCGTGATGCGCGGAGTTCCGGTCATCGTCACTAGCCAGGCTACAGCCGAGCTCGTTCGCGAAGCGGCTACCGCATTCGTCGCCACCAAGATCTCCTTCATCAACGAAGTCGCGGCGTTGTGCGAGAAGGTGAACGCCGATGCAGTGAACCTCGCGCTCGCTCTGGGTCTGGATAAGAAAATTGCGCCCCGCTGCCTGCAGCCTGGCGCCGGAATGGGCGGAGTTTTCGCCGAGTCCGATATGGACTCTCTTGTTCAACTCGCTCAATCCCAGGGTGTCTCACTCAAGGTCTTGAGCGCGGCCCGCGACGTGAATCATCAACTTGCCGATCGCCTTGTCGAGAAGATCGCGCAGACTCTGAACTCAGTGGAAAACAAGGAAGTCGGAATTCTCGGACTCGCGTTCAAGCCCAATACCAACTCCGTTGCCGGATCTTCCTCGCTCCGCCTCGCCGAGACCTTGATCTCGAAGGGTGCTCACGTTCGCGCCTACGATCCGGTCGCGATTCCCGAGGCTAAAACGCACCTCAATAGCGCCGTGCGATATTGCGACTCTGCCTACGCCGTCGCCGAAGGTTCTGATGCCCTCGTCGTCGGCACCGGATGGCCCGAGTTCCGCAGCCTCGACTTCGACCGCATCAAGCACCTGCTCAAGAATCCGGTCATTGTCGACACCAAGAATCTCCTGGATTCCGCCCGCCTCCGCGCCCTGGGATTCGAATACGTGGGCATTGGCCGCCTTTAGATCGTCGCCCGCGACCCACATCCTTTTGATTTAACATCCTCCCGTGGGATGGACCATCTTCACAGCGATCGATCTTCTCGTTGGAGTGATGCTTCTCGACCTGATGACCACATCTGTCCCGCCTGAAAAACTTCCGCGCCTCCGTACCGCACGCAATGTCATCCTCGCACTGTTCGCAATTTCTGTTCTAGTTCTGATTGTCCAGATCGCGATTCGCCACGGCTGGATGGTCCGCTAAGCGAGCGCACCGGTGAGAAGCTCGCAAAATTCTCTGCGCCTCTGCGCCATTTCTCGGCGAACTCGGCGGTGAAGATTTTCGCAGCCACCTTCGTCGTGCCCCCGCCTCCCGGCCGCGTTTCCCTTGCTATAATGAACTTCTTGCGGTGGGAATAGCTCAACTGGCAGAGCACCGGACTGTGGCTCCGGCGGTTGCGGGTTCGATTCCCGTTTCCCACCCCAGTATCCTCCCCAATCCTGCCCCCCGAACTTCCCGCTATCCTCCCCTTCGTTGAGGCATCGTCATGCTCAATCGCTAACGCAGCCGCCCACCGGCCAATAGAAAAGCCCGACATGGAAATGCCGGGCACGAGTAGCGCAAAAAGACAGTCCCACCGGGACGGCAAGCTTATGCGAACGGATCCGTATCTGCGCTCCGTCCATAAATGACGGGAAGTTTCACATCCAGCAGTCGCAAATAAACCGATAGCTGCCCGCGATGGTGATACCAATGATTCAACATGATCGTCCGCACCACATTCATCCTCGGCTGATGAAACAGTTCCCGATCGCCTTTCATCAAGCGCCAGTTCGCCTGCGCCTGCTCTTCGGTCAGTTCTGACAGAAACTTTTCCGCAACTGGAATCGCCTGCTCATAAGCTGTGAGGATTTCCTGCAGGCTGGCTGGCTGTGCGGGTACGAAAGATGCGTTCAATACGTCGAAGCTATCCTGCTGCGCGAGCCGGGCGATCCCTCCCGGAATCGTAGCTACGTGCAAACCCAACTGCCCCAGGGTCATCGACTTCGC
>JASLEQ010000793.1 GCA_030151135.1 Candidatus Sulfotelmatobacter sp.
CCACCTCGATGTCTTTCTGCGCTTTGTGTGGATCCCATGCATGGAACTCCATCACGTCATCAACGTCACTGTTGGGATGGTCCTTAGCGTCATCGGGCGGAGGAGAGGTATCGATCTTCGTATCGTTGCTGGAACTCTCCACGTCGGAGCGCGGAGGCTGATCGGGAGGCCGATTTTGGGAGGGATCCTGTTGCTGGGCCCACAATCCGGCCGAAAGCATGGCAATCGCGAAAAACGTAAACCAATGGTGTTTCACACTCATATTCTAGTGAAATCGCCTATAGATGCGAAGCAGGGCAGGTGCCTTATAATCGAGGCACTTTCGTTCAAATTTTTCATAGGAAAACCCACGTTTCGTGGACATTCTCTTCGCCATCTTTGCGTTTCTTTTCGGTCTGACCTTCGGCAGCTTTCTGAATGTCTGCATTTATCGCCTGCCCCGCGGGTTGTCGGTGGTCTCGCCGCGTTCGGCTTGCCCGAATTGTGAAACGCCCATCGCAGCGTACGACAACGTTCCAGTACTGAGTTGGCTCCTGCTGGGCGGAAAATGCCGGAATTGCAAGGCTCCAATCACACCGCGCTACATGATTGTCGAACTGATCTGCGGGGTGTTGTTCCTGGCGTGCTACCTGGAATTCGGACCGCATCTCGGATCGAATGTCTTCTTCAACGACGCAGCGCTGAAGGTTCTCGTCATCGCGCCCGCGCTGCGCTTCCTGAAATATGCTGCCCTGTCCTTCCTGCTGCTTGGCCTGATTTTCACCGACGCGGAAACTCAGCTTCTACCCGACAAAATGACCTTGCCGGGCCTTCTGGTTGGACTGCTGTTCAGCGTTTTGGTACCGATGCGCGACATCCTCACCGAAGTGCTGTTGGAATTTCTGCCCCTCCACTTTCCACTCCCGCATGGCCTTTTGATCGTCTCGGTGCTTAGTTCAGCGATGGGCGCGGTGGTGGGGGGCGGGTTCATCTGGGGCGTGGGCGCTCTTTGGAAATTGGTGCGAGGCTACGAGGGAATGGGCTTCGGTGACGTTAAGCTGATGGCAATGGTCGGGGCATTTCTCGGCGCCGCGAGCACCCTGTTCGTGATCTTCACCGCCTCCTTGCTCGGATCGGTCATTGGCCTGCTAACCATTGTGGTGGTTTATTTCAAGCGTCGAGGGCGCTATACCCGGAGCCTGGGTGGGGATCGTGGACCGAAGCGCGCCCGCCAGGCCGCGTTTGTTGCGTATCGCTTCCTGCCAATGCCGTTTGGTGTCTCCCTCGGGACCATGGCCCTGTTCGGCATCTTCTTTGGACGCCACATCTTGGAGTGGTACATGGGAGCCCGGTGATTACCGTAGGACGGGGTTACCTAGGTACCTTCGGACTCATTGCTTAGAGGAACAATCGGCATAAAATGTCGGCAGCTCTCAATCCATCGATCCGGGAATTGTTCTCCGAAGGGGAAGGCCTATGAAGAAGTTCGTACCCATCGCGCTCGTGGTGCTGGCATCGACGTTATGCGCAACCGCCCAGCAGGACGCGCAGTCCAGTCCGTCGCTTGGCGATGTCGTTCGCAAACAGCACGCAGGAGCCCAGGCCAATCCGTCGCGCAAGGTTTGGACGAACGAGGACTTCTCCGGCGACGCGACCACGCCAACCCAACCGGCAGAGAATACGCCTGCGGCCGCTGAGCCGAACGCCGACAATGCGAGCGCCAGCGCACCCGCGAATACTCCCGACGCAACTCCCGACAAAGCGAAGCAAGACCAGGACAAGGCCAAGAGTGCGGCCGGCGAACAGGAGAAGCTGGACGCTTCCTGGAAAGAGAAACTTGACGCGCAGAAGGCGAGAATCGCCGATCTGAAGCGGGAGTATGACCTGACTGAGCGCGAAAACAAGGTCAGCATGACTACCTACTACGCCGACGCCGGGAACCGATTGCGCGACCAGAAGGATTTCACGGACAAGGAAGCTTCGTATCGTGAGAAGATGACCACCTTGCAAAAGCAGATCGCCGAGGAGCAGTCGAAGCTCTCGGACATGCAGGATGAAGCACACAAGGCTGGCGCAAACAAAGCCTACGACTGATCGCGTGCTAAGATTTCTGGAAACCAATGATTGTGTCTAGGGTTCCGCTCTCGCCTGAGAGGCCGTGACCGAGCGACACCGAGAGCGAATGCTCCGCAACTAACGGCATAAAAGGCCTGAGGTCTTCTGCAACTCGCAGAGTGGAGATCTCATGGCATCCCGAACGCAGGCGGCCACCTGGCCTGTACCGATCACGCCTCCTACGCTCACCGGAAGTCTCATTCAACTCGAAATGCTGGAAGCATCGCACCTGCACGAATTGACAGCCGCCGGCGCCGACCTGCGGGTGTGGGAATTCACGACCAGCTCCGGCGGAACTTCGCAGTCGATGCAGGCGTACGTCAGAGAATTACTCCGCAGTTGGCTGGAAGGATCTGCTGTTCCCTTCGTCGTGCGAAAGTTCGAGGACCGAACAGTTGTAGGTTTAACCCGCCTGAAAGAGTTGGAT
>JASLEQ010000017.1 GCA_030151135.1 Candidatus Sulfotelmatobacter sp.
CGAGTCGATGAACTCCGTGTCCAACGTGCCCTTCTACTTTCAGCCCACTCTTGGCGGACAGGACATCAACAGTAATCTCACGCTCGGCAGTTATCAGGACTACCGCTTCCGCGCGCCGAATGTGCTGCTGCTTCAGGAGAATTTCGAACACTCCATCTGGGGACCGTTCGGCGTGAAATTCATGGCTGATCAAGGCCGCGTAGCGGTGGACCGCAGCGATCTGGGCTTCGATCACCTGCGCCACAGCTACGCGGCCGGACTCACGCTGCGAGCTGGCGGCTTTCCGATGGTCCAGATGATGTTCGCCTGGGGAGGTCCTGAAGGCCATCACAACATCTTCAACCTGAACACCTCACTGCTTGGAGGTGGTGGACGTCCTCCGCTCGACTAGTGCGCTGCCGCCCTCCGGAAGATGTGACACTTACTGAGCGATTCTGTGCGCCTCGGAAAGTTCCCGTCCTGCAATTTCAATATGTTTGCGCAGCGGAAGGGTGACGGCCATTTTCGATCTGCCTGCGCGCCACAGATACATTGCCGCGTAGGCGCGCCATGGACGCCACGGTTTGGATCTCTGATCGAGTTCGCGCGGCGTGCTAACCGACGACGCGCGCAGCAGGCCGAGGTCGCTGGATGGGAACGCGTCCGGCTCTCGCAGGGCTCGCATCGCAACGTACTGCGCCGTCCACGCCCCGATGCCCGGAATCTCGCACAGGCGCCGCAGAAATTCTTCGGAGTCAATTACGCCTTCGAACCGGATCTTGCCCTCGGCGACCGCGCGCGCGAGAGCACGTATGGTTTCAGCACGAGCGCCTGTCAGGCCGATCCCGTCAAGTTTCTCCCTGGCAAGGATTTCGGGTGACGGAAAAATGTGCGTCAACCCGTTAGGTCCATCGAACTTGCGCCCGAATGCGGCGGCCAGGCGGCCTGCAAGTGAAGTCGCGCCGCGCACGGTTACTTGCTGTCCGAGGATGGCGCGCACGGCGAGTTCGAATCCGTCCCAGCATCCCGGTACGCGAATGCCAGGTTCGGCCTTCACGCCCTGCCCGAGGACGCGATCGGCGCGCAATGTCTTCGCAATCGAGGACCAGTCGGCATTCAAGTCGAACATCGCGCGGACCCGTTCCACGATGCCGAAGAGTGCTCGCGGATCAGGAAAGTCGATGCGCGCCAGCAGCGCGTCTTGTGCGCCATCGAGCGAGACTTCGAAGTAGCCGTCGACTCCATTCAGCGAAATCGTCCGGCGATAGACAGATTCCTCGACTACTTCGACTCCGGGTGTCGCGCGCGGCGCGAGAAAATCAAGCATCGCCTGCCAGTGATACGGCGGACGGAAATTCAGCCGAAACAGGTATTGATCTCCGGAACGCAGCCCCGTTTTTCGCGCCAAGCGCCGGATCTGCGAGGGCGTGCGGTGGTAGACCTTGAGGATTCCGGCGTTGAACCGGCGAACGCTGCCGAAGCCGGACGCAATCGCGACTTCGTGCATCGGCAGTTCGGTTTCATCGATCAATTTTTTAGCGAAGTGTAGACGGCGAGTTTGCGCGACGGCGATCGGGGTCGCTCCGAGATGGCGCACGAACAGCCGGCGCAGATGGCGCGAGCCTACGCCCAGACGATCCGCGAGCGACTCGACGCCGCCATCTTCCAGGCCGCTCTCGCCGATGAGTCGTAGCGCACGCGAAACGGTGGTCGAAGTTCCCTGCCAGGCCGGAGTTCCCGGACAGCTCTCCGGACGGCATCGCAGGCATGGCCGGAATCCGGCTTCGGCTGCTGCAGCAGCGGTCGGAAAATAGCGGCAGTTCTTTTCCTTCGCGGTGGGAGCGGGACAGATCGGACGGCAATAGACGCGGCTTCCCAGCACCCCGATGTAGAACTTGCCATCGAAGCGCGGATCGCGCGACAGCCTTGCCCGCGAACATACTTTCCAATCCAGCATGATTGTCCGACGCCCCGGGAGTTCTGATGATATGCCCCACGAATACGAATTGTAGACGTTTTCGGACCGCGATGAGCGCCAGGGGAGAGGTCCGAAAGCGTCTAGCGATGAGGCAGCTATGTCCGATCGCGTCCAGCATTACGGAGCGCGGTTCGATAAAGTCGGAGTCATTCGTAGGCTTATGGCGTGGCGGGTACGACATTGCGTGGAATGTCCGAAGTGCTGTACACGATACCTGGTTGGATTCAGTCCGTATCGGAATGGCGCGTACCTGGCGCCCATCGTACCGGGATCGTATGGCGAATGGACGCTCTATTGTTCTTGTCGATCACCCTCTGTGCCGACCCGGTGGAGCTCTGCTGAATTGGCCGCTTATCAAGTTTCTCCCATCGCACATGTCCGCGGCTACGGGCCTCCAGAGGAAATTCCACGGATGCGGCGAGACCGGCGTTCCCATAACCGAAGCGGTTCGTCGTGATACAAGGCCGGCGCTAGACTTTACTCCAGAGTTCGGCGCGAGGATCTTCAGGGTTGAGCTTGGCGAGTTCGCGCAAAAGTTCTTTGGTGCGTTCGTCGTGAGGCATTGGAACGTGAACGGTAATCTCGACGATCTCGTCGCCGCGCACACCTTCGCGTGTGGCTGAGGGCACGCCTTTTTCGCGGAGGCGCAACTTCTGTCCGGACTGCGTGCCGGGAGGAATTTTCAGCAGAGCTCGACCATCGATGGTCGGGACTTCGATCTTGGCTCCCAGCGCGGCTTCGGTGGCGCTGACTGGAACTGTCAAGGAGATGTCGTCACCATCCCGGAGGAATACGGGGTGATCGCCGGCGCGAATGATCACGAAAAGATCTCCTGCCTGGCCGCCATGCGAGCCCGCATTGCCTTTGCCGGGAATGCGGATCCGCTGGGAGTCGCGGGTTCCCGCCTTGATACGAACTTCGAGCGGCTCCGTGTGCGTGACCGTGCCATCGCCGTGACAGGTCGGACAGGTCGTCAGATTTTTTCCCGTCCCCTGGCAGCGCGGGCACTGGACGTTGAACTTCATACGCCCGCCGGTTTGCGTGATCTGCCCGGTGCCGTTGCACTCAGGACATTTGCCGGGAGCTTCGAGCGCGCCCTGCCCGTGGCATTGCGGGCAGACATCCTGCCGCGTGATGTTGAGTCGCATCACGCCGCCGCGGATTGCCGTCCAGAACGGCACGTTGACCTGATATTCAAGATCGGTGCCAGGTTCGGGCCCTTCTTCGGCTGCAGCGGCGCCGCGGCCTCCTCCAAACATTCCTGAAAAGATATCGCGGAAGCTGCCTCCGCTGGAGCTTGAGGTGCGTTGCTGACCGCGGCTGGCGTTGTTGATGAAATCGGAGAAGTCGAAGCCCCCGAAGTCGAAGTGCACTCCGCCCTGGCCTCCGCCCGGCGCGCCACCTGCGCCAGGGAAGCCGCCGGGAACGCCACCAGATTGTCCGGCGCGGGCATATGCCTCTGCGGTCGCCGGATCAATGTTGTCCGAATAGAAGCCGACCTGGTCGTAGATTTTGCGCTTCTTAGGATCGCTAAGAACCTCGTTCGCCTCAGAGAGCGCCTTGAACTTCTCTTCCGCGGATTTGTCGCCCGGATTGACGTCCGGATGGTATTTACGCGCGAGTTTGCGGAAGGCTTTACGAATCTCGTCGGCGGACGCGGACTTCTTCACGCCGAGGATTTCGTAATAATCTTTTTTGGTGGTGGTTGCCATTATTAAGTTTAGAACTCAATCTTCAGTGTAGATGGGACGTCCCGTGTCCGGATCAATGCGTACAAAGACAGGAAACTGCTCGCCGTCAACGCGCGGGAAGCAAAGTTTGTAATTCTTCGATTCGCTGATTTCGATGCCTTGAGTAAGCGGGCCCAGCGCACGGAAGTCATCGCGGAAACGTTCCATGATTTCGGCTACGGAGAGTCCTGTCACGGTGAAATTCAAATCCACATCAATGCGCAGCGGGTCGATTCTATCGATCGAGATCTTCCCGTTGCCTGACAGAAGCGAGGTGACGTGCTGAAGACTGTCCTGAAGCCATGCCTTTAGAGCGTCGTTTTCGATATTGCTGTCCAGAATGTCAGAACGACCCATTCGGATTGTGATCCAAAAGCTCTTCATCACCGTTGTGTCGAAATTCCCACGTCTCAGACGACTGTCGAGACGTGGGCACTCCACTTCAGTTTTCAATTTAGTTCACGATCTTGCGTCGATGTTTGTCTTCGACCAAGAGCGGTGCGTCTTCGGCATACGGCGCGTCTTCGTATACCGGGATGCGGCGCACGCCCGTGGGCGTCTCCGCAAACACGTGCCATTTGCCTTCCTCATCGGCAAGATCGATGTAATACGTTTCGTTGTTCACCTGGAAGTCCAAGTCATACCCCCTGTTCCCTACCTCAAGAAATCTTTCTTAAATCGCAGTGTCACCCTAAGCGGAGCGAAGAACCCCATGCCCGAATGCGGTGGCGTTGGCTTGTCGAGGAGTTCTTCGCATGTCGCGCTGGGCAACGCCTTGACGTTCGTCTCACCGCACGCTGACATGCGATCCTTCGACTTCATGGCTGCCTCGCGTTCGCGAAGCAGCCATTCCGCCCAGGATGACAAACTGAAGCTGACAGCTCATAGCTGAAAGCTTATTTCTTATCTTCGACGTCCACGTACTCGGCGTCGATCACGCCTTCATCTTTCTTCTGACTTGCGCCGTCGGTACCCGGTTGCGGGCCAGCACTCGGACCTGCTCCCGGTGCTCCCTGCGCTCCACCCTGCGGCTGAGCGGCTTTGTACATCTGCTCGGCCAGCTTATGCGAAGCCGTGGTCAGATTCTCGCGAGCCTTGTCCATCTGCGCCTTGTCGTTTGACTCGAGCGCTTTCTTGGCATCGGCCAGCGCGTTCTCAACGTCGCCTCGTTCGGAGCCGGAAATCTTATCGCCGTGCTCCTTCAACATCTTCTCGATGTTGTAGACCATCGAGTCGAGCTGGTTCTTGGCTTCGATCGAATCGCGCGCGGCTTTGTCTTCGGCCGCGTGCGCGTCGGCTTCCTTCGCCATGCGCTCGACTTCCTCTTTCGACAGACCGGAAGAGGACGTAATCGTGATCTTCTGGTCCTTCTGCGTCGCCGTGTCTTTTGCGGTGACGTTCAAGATGCCGTTCGCATCGATGTCGAAAGTGACCTCGATCTGCGGCACTCCACGAGGAGCCGGAGGAATTCCGGTCAGATGGAATTTGCCGAGCGTGCGGTTCTGCGCCGCCATTGGACGCTCGCCCTGAAGAACGTGCACTTCCACCGACGTCTGGCTGTCCGCTGCCGTCGAGAAGGTCTCCGTCTTCTTGGTCGGAATCGTCGTGTTCCGCGGAATCATCGGAGTCGAAACTCCACCCAGGGTTTCGATCGACAGCGATAGAGGTGTCACGTCGAGCAAGAGCAGGTCTTTCAC
>JASLEQ010000020.1 GCA_030151135.1 Candidatus Sulfotelmatobacter sp.
GGCCTGGTGAAGATCGTCCGCAAGTTATATGACGAAGGCAAGATCCACGGCATTCTCGGCATGGCGGGCAGCGGTGGCACTTCCATCGCGACAGCGGCGATGCGCGCTCTGCCGGTGGGCTTTCCGAAGCTCATGGTGAGCACCGTCGCTAGCGAAGACGTGTCCGCCTATGTCGGCACGAAAGACATCATCATGTTCCCGTCGATTACGGACGTGGCGGGGATGAACCGCATCAGCCGGCTGATTTACAACAACGCCGCCGGCGCCATCGCCGGAGCAGTGAAGCAGAAGGCGCCGAAGATTGACGCGAGCCGGCCGCTGGTTGTGGCCAGCATGTTCGGCAACACGACCAAGGCGGTGGATCGTGCCAAGGGTCACATTGAGAAGGAAGGCTACGAAGTGCTGGTGTTCCACTCGACCGGCACCGGAGGCAGGGTATTGGAGAGCCTGACGGACGATGGCCTGGTGGGTGCGAGCTACGACCTGACCACGACGGAGTTGGCCGACTATGTCTGCGGCGGAGTGATGTCGGCGGGGCCGGACCGGATGAAGGCGGCGGCGCGCAAGGGGATCCCGACGATCATCGTGCCGGGGTGCGTCGACATGGCGAACTTCTGGGGCGTGGAGACCATGCCGCCGAAGTACCAGAGCGGTCGCAAACTGTATAAGTGGAATCCCAATGTCACCTTAATGCGCACCAATGTCGAAGAAAACAAGAAGATGGGTGAGCTGATCGCTGCTGCTGCCAACGAACACAAAGGCAAGGTTGCGATTCTGCTACCGCTGAAGGGCGTTTCCATGCTCGACAGTCCGGGTGGAGACTTCTGGGATCCGGAAGCTGACACCGCCTGCTACGACACGATCAAGAAACTGACGAAATCGAACGTGCCGATCATCGAGGTCGACGCCAACATCAACGATCCGGTTTTCGTGGACAAGACCGTCGAAGTGCTGCTGTCGCTGATCAAAGGGAAGACGGTGCATTCCGAGCTTGCCCATGCGGTCGCCGCCGTCTAGCTGAGCTTAAGGGTAGGGATGTGAAAACCGGGTCCGTGTTCCCCACGGACCCGGTTTTTGCTGCACGAAGTGATCAGTGTCGAACTGCCTTCGCGCCGCGGACCGTTGAATTTGCCGGAGCTACGGACAAGAACAGAGAAATGTTCCCGGTGGCGTCGTTGACCACAACCACGTCGGGAATACCGTCGCCGTTAAAGTCCGCGACTTTCACGTCACCGGTATTCGGTGCAATCGTGAAGACCATGGGCTGCGGAAAGCCGGCGGTGGTGAAGTTGGATCCATCGTTGATCAGGATGTTCATGGTGCCGTCAGCGTAGTTAGTGGCGACCGCGTCGGGCAGACCATCAAGGTTCATATCCGCAGCGATTGCAATTGCTCCTTGCCCCGGGGCAGTGCCGGCATAGATTGGGTGCGCGTTGGCGATGTCGAAGGTACCGTCCCCGTTGCCGGGAACAACCTCGGCGGAGTTGGAAAAGCTGACGAGCAGATCCTGTTTCTGGTCTTGGTTGAAATCAGCGCTGTCGATAAAGGCTCCGCCAAAATAGACCAGCGAAGACAGTGCAGCCGACTGAAAATTTCCATTCCCCTGGTTTTGCCAAAGGTCCAACTCAGCGCCTGATCCGCCGTAGTCGATGGCGGCAACGTCGGGTTTGCCGTCGCCGTTGAAATCAGCGGCGGTGATTCCGAAGAAGGTCCCGGGGCTGGAAGCATTTTGCAAGGAAGTATGGATGGGGAATGTGCCGTCCCCTGCGCCCAGAACGACATCGCACGATCCGTCTCCGGCCAGAACGAGATCAAGATGATGATCGTTGTTTACGTCCACTGCGACCGCACGCAAGAAGCCGAACGAGTTGGGCATTGCGGGCTGTTGGGTGAAAGTGCCGTCTCCATTGCCCGAGAGCAGGATGGTCACCTGGAACCCTGATACGGTGGCGACGACCAGGTCCTGTTTCTGATCTTCGTTGAAGTCGCCGGCGACGATGGCTCCGAGATTGTTAGAAATGGTGACGGGGGTGATGACCGGGGCGCTGAAACTTCCATCGCCCTTGCCCAAAAACACCGAGATGGTATTGGAAATCGTGTTGGAGACCGCGATGTCTGGATGGCCATCGCCGTTGAAGTCTGCCACCGCGAGATATGCGGGGCGCGTGCCGCCGGAGGGGATATCCACACGGGGCGCGAAGTTCACGGTCAGCACTTTGCCGACTTGCGCGGAAACCTGTGCGTTATGACTCAGAGTTCCTGACACAGCGCTCACGGAGACAGTAGCCGAACTGTTCACGAGCGAGGTGTCGGCTAATACTGTCACTTTGCCGCTGGCGCCTGCAGCAACCGTTACCGAAGGGGCTGAGAAGGTGAGGTGTGGCGAAGAAGCCATCACCGAGACGGTTACGTCTCCCGTGAAACCTCCGGTTGGCGTCACGGTAATGGTGAGCGTCTGCGGAACGTTAGGCGTGAGCGAGAGGGCTGTCGGCGATACGGCTACGGAAAAATCCGCAGTATCTGGATTGGTTGGCTGGGTACTATTCGAGCTACCGCAGGCGATAGTCCAAAGGAGCACCGATAGAGTAGAAGCCAGACAAACGAACTTCCAGGAATAGTTTGCAAGAAGGCGGGCCATAGTCATCCAGAGTCTCTGAGTTGGAGTCGAGGATAGCTGAGTTCCGCGGTTGAACAAAGTGAATTGTCGGGTGACACAGGTTACGTCCGGGAAAGGAAAAGCCCCGCAGCGCGCGGAGCTTCTCGCGAAAGCGAAGACTATTTCGTGAAGAGATCTTTGATGGCCTGTTTCATGACCTGTCCCGACACGGCCGAGATGGAGTTCGTGAGCGGGATGTCTTTGGGGCAGACTTCGACACAGTTCTGTGCGTAACCGCATTCCTGAATGCCGCCATCGCCCATCAGGGCGTGCAGGCGTTCGGTCTTGAGCGCTGCGCCCGTCGGATGGCTGTTGAACAGGCGAACCTGCGAGATGGTGGCCGCACCGACGAAGCCGGTATTGTCGTTGAATTGCGGGCACGCCTCCATGCAGCAGCAACAAGAGATGCAGCGCGACAACGGATACATCTCTTCCTGTTGTTCGGGAACCTGTCGCGGGCCTGAGCCCAAATCGTAGGTGCCGTCCACGGGGACCCAGGCCTTTACCGCCTTGAGGTTCTCAAAGAGGACGCTGCGATCGACTGCGAGGTCGCGCACCACGGGGAACTTGGAGAACGGTTCGAGGCGGATCGGCTGTTCGAGTTTGTCGACCAGAGCGGAGCACGCCATGCGCGCTTTGCCGTTGATCAACATGGCGCAGGAGCCGCAAACCTCTTCCAGGCAATTGGAGTCGTAGGTAATGGGCGTGGTCTTTTTGCCGTCACGCGTGGTGGGATTGAGGGCGATGTCCATCAGGCTGGAGATGACGTTCATGCCCGGGCGCCATTGCAGTTCGAACTCTTCCCAGAGGGGCTTCGCGTCGGGCGTTGCCTGGCGTTTGATCTTGAAGATTACGGTTTTTGCCATTCCTTGGTCCTGTGACCTCAGGGGTCAAGCCCCTTATTCAATGTCCATGCAGCGGCGCGGCCGAAGCTGGCGCCCTTTCAAACTCTACTTGGCGGCGTCGTAACGGCGCGGGCGCGGCTTGATCAGCGAAACATCGACGGGCTCAAACTCGAAACGAGGCTCATCGGCATCGGGCGCGAAATACGCCTTCGTGGTTTTCAGCCAGTTTGCGTCGTCGCGCTCCGGGAACTCCGGCTTGTAGTGCGATCCGCGCGACTCGTTGCGCATGCCTGCTCCCTGGGTGATGACGCGCGCGAGTTGCAGCATGTTGTAAAGCTGCCGGGTGAAGACGAACGACGTATTCGCCCACTTGCTCTTGTCGCTCAGGTTCACGCTGCGATAGCGCTCCAGCAGTTCCACTAGCTTCGCATCCGTCTCTTCCAGGTTCTTGTTGTAACGGACCACGGTGACGTTCTTACTCATCACGTCGCCCAACTCGCGCCAGATCTGGAACGGATTCTCTTCGCCCTGGTTCGAGATGAGGCGCTGGTTGGCGTCTTCCTGGCGCTTGCGCTCGGCTTCGAAAACTCCGTTGGCATCCGCTGCACTCTTGTTGCGCGCATATTGCACCGCATTCGGACCCGCGCGGAAGCCGCCAAAGATGCACGACACCAGCGAATTCGCTCCCAAGCGATTAGCGCCGTGGATCGAGTAATCGCACTCGCCGCAGGCGTATAGGCCCTTAATATTCGTCTGTTGGTTGAAGTCTACCCAGAGCCCGCCCATGGTGTAATGCATGCCGGGGAAAATCTTCATCGGCACGTCGCGAGGATCGTCGCCAACGAACTTCTCGTAGATTTCAAGTATTCCTTCAAGTTTCCGGTTCAGCGTTTCGCGGTCGATGTGGGTGAGGTCGAGATAG
>JASLEQ010000032.1 GCA_030151135.1 Candidatus Sulfotelmatobacter sp.
TGGTCGGGACGGGCAGATTTGAACTGCCGACCCCTCGCACCCCAAGCGAGTGCTCTACCAGGCTGAGCCACGTCCCGACTTTGAAGGATTCCGCGGGGTTCCACGCGCTAAAACACGCAAACTCCCAGCGGAGGGGTCCAACCGAATTTTACACCAGTACGCTGGAAAGCGTGGAAGCAGGTGTCGCGGAAGGGCGGCAGCTAATCCAAATCGCGCCAGTTCGGTCCGATGCCCATATCCACCTGCAACGGGACGGCGAGTTCGTGCACCTTCTCCATGTATTCGCGGACCAGCGGCTTCATCACGTCGAGCTCGTCTTCGGGCACTTCGAAAACAAGCTCGTCGTGTACCTGAAGCGTCATTCTCGATTTCAGCCCGCGATCGCGCAGTGCAGCGTCGATCCGTATCATCGCGACCTTAATGAGATCGGCGGCCGTTCCCTGCAATGGCGTGTTCACCGCAGTACGCTCGGCAAATCCCCGCTGGTTGGAGTTCTTACTATTGATGTCGGGAATTGGGCGCACACGCCCGAACAGTGTCTTCACTTTCATATCACGGCGCGCTTCTTCCAGCGTTTTGTCGATGAATCTCCGGACGCCTTCGTAGGTCTCGAAATAATTCGCAATAAATTGCTTCGCCTCGCTGGGCTCGATTCCGAGATTCTGCGAAAGGCCGAATGGCGAAAGCCCATAGACAATGCCGAAGTTCACCACCTTAGCTTGGCGGCGGTGATCGGGAGTGACCATCAACGGAGGTACTCCGAAGACTTGGGAGGCAGTCAAAGTGTGGATGTCATCGCCGCGACGGTAGGCATCAACCAGAAGGCGATCGCCCGAAAAGTGGGCCAGCAGGCGCAACTCGATTTGCGAGTAGTCCGCGGTCAGCAGCACATGTCCCGGCTCTGCGATGAAGGCGGCACGAATGCCCCGGCCAAGTTCAGTGCGAATCGGGATATTCTGCAAATTCGGATTCGCCGACGACAGCCGGCCAGTTGCGGTTCCCGTCTGCCCAAATGTCGTATGCACTCGACCGGTCGATGGTCGGATTAGCGCGGGCAGGGCATCCACGTAAGTTGATTTGAGTTTGGTGAGCTGGCGATAATCCAGCACCATGCGAGCAATCGGATGGTTTTCTGCGAGTTCTTCCAGAACATCGACGGCGGTGGAAATCATCCGTCCCTTGCCGTATTTCACCGGCTTGGGAAGATTCATGCGGTTGAAAAGAACATCGCCCAATTGCTTCGGAGAGCCGACGTTGAACTCCATGCCAGCCACTTCGTGAATCTCTTTTTCGTTGGTCGCGATCTCGCGCTCAAGATCGGTGGACATTTTTGAGAGCGCGGCGGTATCGATTTTGACTCCAGCATGCTCCATGCGGGCCAGCACCGGAACCAACGGGAGATCGATCTCTTCATAAATCTTCTTCAGACCTTGTTCTTCGACCTGAGCCTGCAAAGCAGTGCTGAGCCGTCCCGTGATGTCGGCGGACTCCGGCAAATTCCCGCTCAGTTTTAGATTGAAGCGCCGGAGCGCGACTTCCGCCAGAACATGCGACGAGTAGGTGGGATCGAGCAGGTATGAATACAGCATCGAATCATGGAGCAGGCCTTCCATTGGAATGCCTAATGGCGTCAGCACATGGATGGCGGCCTTGTAATCGTGAATACTTTTCGGGATGCTCTTGTCAGCGAGCACTTCGCGAATCCTTGCTGCTGTCTCCCCCGATTCAAGCGTTCCACTCACTGCGGAGCCAGGATTCGCCGAGATTGCCACTCGACAGCTGGCCGCTTCCGGCGCATTTGCGCTCATGGCAGCGCCCATCAGAGGCAGTTGCTCGCTCTGCGGCTCATCTTCGGCTTCTTCCGGCTCCGGCTCGGTGACGCGGTCCGCATGTTCGAGTGCAACGGCCAGCACTCCATTGCTGCTGATCGCCTTTACGGCGGCGTCCACATCCCGAGGCGACTTCGCTTCCGTGTAGTCGGTCTCGCTCACTTCGACGACCGGCAATAACTCCTTCAGAAGAGAAGTAAATTCCAACTCGGTGAACAATGCCCGCAGTGCGTCGAGGTCCGGCTCGCCTACGCGCATGGAGTCGACATCGAGTTCCACTGGGACATTCGTATCGATCGTCGCCATGCTTTTGCTGAACAAGATGGTGTCGCGATTGTTCTGCAGGGACTCGCGGTAAGTCTTACGTTCGACCTCTGCCGCGCGGTCCAGCGCCTGCTCGACTGTCCCGAAACGCTTGATAATCTCCACCGAGCCTTTGTCGCCGATCCCGGGAGCGCCGGGGATGTTGTCGATGGAATCGCCGCGAAGGGCCATCACGTCGATCACGCGCTCCGGTGGTACTCCGAGAATCTCCTCCACTTTCGCGGCATCGCAAATCAAGTTGTCTTTCGGGGGATTGAGAATGTGGACCTTGTCGTTCACGAGCTGCATCATGTCTTTATCGCTCGACACGATGTAGACCGGGCGCGAGGTCTCAGCCGCCTTGCGGGCCAAGGTTCCGATTACATCGTCCGCCTCGAAGCGGGTGACGCCGATCATCGGGATGCGATAGGCCTCGAGCGCGCGGCGAATGTACGGCACCTGCTGCGCAAGGTCTTCTGGCATCTGCTTGCGGTTCGCCTTATAGCCCTTATATTCAATCTCGGTAAAGGTCTGGGTCTTGATGTCGAACTTGCGGACGGTAGTAAGGCTGTCGGCCTGTTCAGCGCGGAAAGTCCGTCCTGCAACATCGAACACGGCAGCCAGGTATTGCGGGGAAAAATCGTCCCGCAATTTCCGCAGCATATTGACGAAGACGCAGATCGCTGCTGTCGGCAATCCACCCTTGGTGGACATGGGCCGCTGCCGTGCCATCGCATGATACGCACGGAAAATAAACGACATGGTGTCGATCAGGAAAATCCGGTCGTGGGCGTCCTGCGGGGCATTTATGGGGACCGGCGTCGCCACGGTCTGGGAGGTTTTCTGAGCCGCAGGAGCGTCCGCTGAAATTGCAGCGTCAGAGCCGGATGTCGATCTTTTTCTACGCGGGGGCACCCGCTCAGTTTAGCAGCAGTAGAGGGGCTAGAAATTCATCTCAAACTCGGCGTGGACGACTCTTTTGCCGGCCTTCGGGGAGATGTTGCGGAAGATCAGGTGATACCTGGCCGCCTGGTTCAGAGTCGGGGGTAGGTTAAGGTTTACCTCCTGGTTGTGAGTTGCATCGGCTGAAAAAACTATGTCACTCTGCTGTCCCTGCATCAGTGCCGAATACTGCGTATCGCTGAGCAGGAGAAAATCTACATCCCCGGGAGCCGTGGTCGGAGCTCCTCCGGCCTGGATGAAAGACTGGAACGTGCCGTGTAACTGCGGGCTGTAGGCGTGAGCGGGAATTTCGAACGGAACGTCAGCCGCTCCGGCCACTGCGAAAGTTTGGTGAAGAACCCGATCGCTGGTTCCGACTACAGAATCGCCTACGTGATCAGAAGCAACGGTCTTGTACTTCGGGGGGATGGTTTCGACCTGCTTCACGCCTTTCAGGAAAGTGGACATCGGGCCGACGAGAGTCACAGCCTCACGGTCACCCTGTGCCAGCGTGTAGGTATCTTCGGGATTCCGTTCCACTGCGGCCGTCGCCTGCTGCGAGACGGTTCCCACCTGCAACTCCACCGAATCCGTCGAACGCCGTACATTCACCCAGGTGAAGTACCCAATACTAAGACTAATCAGCACTACAGAGAGCAAACCAAGCGCACTTCGCATAACTCCCCCAAACGTCTACATCGTAGAGTGAGGGCAGATCAGACGCCAGTTATCGACGGGTGCGAGATAGTTACTTCGGTTTGCCGTATTCGGTATTGAAATGCAGATCTATTTCTCCGCAGGTTCCTTGCTCGGGAGAGTAGACGACACAGGTATCGAAGGGTCGCGAATACACGTGCAAACTGACAGCGCGCTGGTTGAACTCGCGAGGATTGATGACCCGGTGCACCGGATCATTGGGATCGACGGCGCAGGGATGGGCGATGTTCATCTCGATCGTGTTGAGCGGTTCGAGCCTGCAAGTGCCGCGGTCGACATCCTGAGCAACCAGGTGGAAGTTTTCGACCTGTAAACGGCCGACTGGAACCGCCATCCAGCAATTCTGGTCGCGATGATTGTGCACTGAACTCGCTTGGTCTACTTCCCAGCAGATTGCCATCAGTTCGTAAAGCGGAGTTCGGTCGATCAGGTTTCGCGTGTAATGCCGGCGATCCCAGTTCAAGTAGGCAGACAAAGAATCGGCGTCAACGGGATTGTCCCGCAGAATAATCCGAAGCGGTTCGGTCGGAACGAACATAGATTCGGGAAGCTGGCGCAGGTCTTCCACCAGCTTCTGGACCGGGATTGTTTTTGCTACGGTCAGCATCTTGAACGGCCGAGCTAAAGTATAGCCCGACGCGGGAAACTGCACTAGCCATGGATGCGAGTGAGCTCAACCCTGCCACCGGCGTTGAAAGTTGCTGGTCCACGTGACAAAAGGTAAGTCACTCAACCAAAAGCCTCGTTGTCAGGCGGATGCCATGCCAATACCCCTCACGGCTCCCGGCCCGCCCCCATGATCTCCTTGCTTTCGGCTTGGGCGACGGATGGATAGGCGGCTGCTCGGCGCCGCCGCAAATCACGCGGCAGCTCCGACTTCAGGAGCCACAATCCCGCAGCCGCGGCGGCAGTCCACGTAATCGAAACCAGCAACAGCTGGCTTAAATCTGCGACACGGCTGCCGCGGACAGCATGGGCCAGTGGCACGAGCTTGCCGACTTCAAAACTAGCTGCTCCCGCGACGACCGACGTGAGTGCAGCTTTCCCCAGTTCTTTCCAGCGCAGCCCTCCAAGCGAAACCAGGCTGCGGTAGTGAAGAAGGCCTGCAAGCGCCAGCAGATTGATGCCGATTCCGATGTCGGAGGCCCAGGCAAGTCCGATCACTCCGAACGTATGGAAAAGAAATGCATAGATGGGGAGCGATGCGGCGGTAATAACTGTTACTGCGACCATGGGTGTGAGCGTATCTCCGGCCGCGTAGAATGCACGGGCATAAAGCCCTTGAGCCGACCACAGCACCAGGGAAAGCGAAAACCAGAAGAAGTAGACCGCGCTGGTTTGCGTGTCGCTGAACGAAAACTTGCCGCGGCGATAGACCAGGTCAATCAGCGGCAGCGCTGCAACCATCATCCAGCCGGTGGCCAGCAGAGAGGCCGCGGAAACGCGGTAGACCGAATCATTCACCGTGGCGGCAAATTCTTTCAGCTTCTTCTCATTGAAAAGGCGCGCGAAGAAAGGAAGGGATGCCTGCCCGGTTGCTTGCCCCAAAACGGCGATCGGCACTGCAAAAAGCCGCTTCGAGAAAGTCAGCCTCGTGATATCGCCCACCCCGTTTGAGGCGTAGTGACGCAGGATCCAGTCATCTGCCGTAACCAAGGACACTCCCAGCATCAGCGGCACGGAAAGTTTCACCCATTCCTGAAATGCTGAATTGCGAATGTCGAACGACGGGCGGTAGCCGGTCCCGATGCGGGCCGCGCCAATCACGCTCGCCAGGAAAGGCCCGGCAAAACTTCCGACGAGGGCGCCATAAGCGAGAGATGCAATTCCAAAATGCCGTCCGCCAACGACCCCGCCAAGAATAATGAACACGTTGTAAAGCAGCGGCCCAAACGCCGGAAACAAAAACAGGCGATGCGATAGCAGAACTGCGGAGACCACACCTCCGACGTAAAAGAAGATCTGCGCGGGCAAGAGAATTCGCGTGAGATGGACGCAAAGATCGATCTTGTCGGGCGTGAATCCCTTCACAAACCAGCGAACGAATTGCGGAGCAAAAATCTCTGTCGCAATAGTCCCTACAATCATCACCGCCGTCATCACGGTGATGATGATCGAGAAGGTCTTCTCCGCGTCCTCATACCGCTTTTCAGCGAGAAATCGCGTGTAGATCGAGATAAAGGTGATAGAAGCTGCGCCGCCGGCCACGATGTAGTTGAGAAAATCCGGCAGAGTGAATGCGGCTACGTAGGCGTCGGTGGCGCCTCCAGCGCCGTATGCCCAGGCGATGTAGGCATCGCGCGCATATCCAATCACGCGCGAGGCCATCACCGCCGAAATCAGCAGTAACGTTGCGGAGAATGCAGTGTGCTGGTGCGATGGCCGGAAAAAGCGGAGCAGCTTTGTCATCGAGATCCGATTGAATTCTCAATCTTATCGGAATCTCAAAGACGCAGTATTGATCCACTTGCGCCGGCCAACGCGATAGTAATCAGCTAGCGCGGCCCGGCGGAAACCCATACCCGGCCGGCTGAAATCAAATCCACATTCGGCACTTCGCTTTGTAAGCGGATTTGCTTCCACCCAGCCTTCTTCTCCGGCTTAGGAACAAAACTCAGCAGATATTGATTCTCGAGCCGCCGCGCCAGATTTTCGAGATAAGGAGCGAATGAAACCGGGGCGCCAGTGAATCCGATGTAGTAAGCCTCGCCGCCGGTTTTGTCCGCCAGTTCTGACAAATAGATCTGGCCCCAATAGCTCTGCCAGTAGCTGTGCGCAAAGTGACCTGCCCCGGGCGTGTAGATGGCGGAGACTTGAATACCCGCTTTGGCAGCGTCGTCAATCGCTGCTTCAAGATACGGATCCTGCAGATCGCCCGTGCCGTAATAGCGGTCGATACCGTCGCTGACCATCAGGACTTCGCGGCGCTCATTCGTTGACGGCCACTTCTTGACCAGGTCGCTCAGCGAAAAATAAGGGCTGGCATTCGCGCCGCCGGCACCCATGGGAAGACGCAAAGCTTTTGCCGCCTGCGCGTGATCATTGGTGGGATCCTGCAGAATTCGCGCGATGCCGTTTTGCATATACGCAACGCCGATTTTGGTAGTAGGGGGCTGCGACTCCATAAATTTCCGGATGTCGTCCAGCTGGGTGCCCAGACTCATGCCTGACTCATCGTCAATGAGAAAAAACAATTGCAGTCCCGCGCGATCGCCTTGCAGCGGAACCCAATCTGTCACCTGATCGCGATCATGGCCCTCGAAGACCATTACATCGTCTTTCCGGATGACCGGCGCATTGGACCCATGCTTCGGTTCAACGGTCACCACGAGCTGCGCTGGCGCGGCTCCAGCCGGAGCTGCAGCCTCCTGGGCTGCGGCGCGCGAGCCTATTCCGATCCAGGCAGCCGACGCCAAGAGATACAACACACAAAAAATTCTTGTTCTCACGGAGCCTCCTCCTTGCGATACCTCTTCAGTGAGGCCACACGCTTGTCTAGCAAAGACTTACCCGGGCCTTCCTGATTTGTTAGATGTTCGAAAGGACCCCAGGGTGTTGCCCGGCACGAGACTTCGAGCGGCGTTGCAACTGCCATTCCCGGCCCAGGCATCAGAGAGCCATGCACTATCTGTTGCTTGCAACCGATTACGATGGCACCCTCGCGCACGATGGAGTGGTGAATGACAACACCTTGTCGGCCCTGGACCGTTTTCGGGCTTCGGGCCGAAAACTCGCGATGGTGACCGGCAGGCATCTGCCAGATCTGTGCAACGTTTTTCCACACCTTGATCTGTTCGATCGCGTAGTGGTTGAAAATGGAGGAGTTCTCTACCATCCGCGGTCACGGGAAGAGAAGTTACTTTCCGATCCCCCAAACCAGCGTTTTATTGAATTACTGAAAGAGCGAAAAGTTCCATTCTCCGCGGGTCGGACTGTGGTCGCCACCTGGCGTCCGCATGATGGGGCCGTGCTTGCAGCGATCCGCGATCTCGGGCTGGATTTGCAAGTAATCTTCAACAAGGAATCGGTCATGGTGCTCCCTTCGGGCGTGAACAAGGGCACCGGGCTTCATGCCGCGCTTCAGGAACTTGGCATATCGGCGCACAATGTCGTGGCGGTCGGAGACGCAGAAAACGATCTGCCGATGTTTCGCATGTCCGGGTGTAGAGCGGCTGTAGCCAATGCCTTGCCATCGCTGAAAGAAGAAGCAGATCTCGTGCTCGAAAAGCCGCGTGGTGAAGGCGTGACCAATCTCATGGAATTCCTGATCGCCGATGACCTGGCGCAGTTCGACGCGAACCTGCAGCGGCATTCGATTTCTCTAGGTCAGAAACTGGATGAGGCTGCTTCATCGACGGGTGACCGGGATTTGTGGATAAGCCCGCGCGGAGCCACTCTCCTGGTCGCGGGCCCCTCTGCCAGCGGCAAGTCGACGATGATCGCAGGCATTCTTGAGCAGTTCGTGGACAAGGAGTACCAGTTCTGCCTCATCGATCCCGAAGGGGATTATGACGCTTTCACCGATGCGCTCTCGTTCGGCAATCCCAAGGAAACTCCCGACCAGAAAGCGCTTCTCCGGGCTCTCGATTCTCCGGAACAAAGTGCCATTGTGAACCTGATGGGAGTCGCGCTCGACGACCGCGCTGGATTCTTCTCCGGCTTGCTGCCTCAGATTCAGGATTTGCGGACCCGTGCAGCACGCCCACACTGGCTGATTATTGACGAGGCGCACCACATGCTGCCGTGCTCGTGGTCTCCGGCGAATGCAACGATCCCGCAACTTCTCGAAAGCACGATTATGATCACCGTCCATCCCGAGCACGTGGCGAAGGCCGCTTTGAATGTCGTGGACGTTGTGGTCGCGATTGGCAATACCGACGCCATCTCTTCGTACGCCAGCATCTTCGGCATCCAGCGGTCCCTTGGGATAACCGAGATCGCGCAGGGAGAGGCGCTCGTCTGGTTTCCGAAAACCGGCCGGCGGCCTGTTCGGGTCAAGGCCCCGAAGAGTGCGCGTGAGCGGCTCCGCCACGTACGCCAATACGCAGAAGGAGAGCTCTCTGCCAATCAAAGCTTTTATTTTCGCGGGCCTGAGTCAAAACTGAACCTCCGCGCGCAGAACCTGAAAACTTTCTTGCAGCTTGCGGACGGGGTTGACGACGATACCTGGATGTACCACCTGCGGCAAGGAGACTATTCCAACTGGTTCGAGTCGATCATCAAAGACCAGGAATTGAAGCGTCAGGCGGCAGAGATCGAGCGCGACATGAACGCCTCAGCCCGCGACAGTCGCGAAAGAATCCGGCAGGCCGTCGAGGCCCGTTACACCGCACCGGCCTAAGCACGAATGCGATAATGCGGCGGTGGATAACCCTGGCGCCAGCGTTCGCAGCTCCGTCTTCCGCCGCTCCTTCCGCAAAGGATTCCCTACGGCCGTGCGCGGGGAAGGCGTTTACCTGTGGGACGCCGACGGACATCGCTACGTAGACCTCGCGGGCTCGGCCGCGGTTAACTTCATCGGTCACGGCGTTCCCGAAATCGCAGCGGCAATGGCGAAGCAGGCTTCGCAATTGGAGTTCGTCCACACCAGCCAGTTCACGACGGGAATCGCGGAGGACTACGCGCACGAATTGCTGAATTTTGCGGGCGAGCAGTTTCGAGGCGGCGCCGTCTACTTCACATGCGGCGGATCGGAGTCCATTGAAACGGCACTCAAACTGGCGCGCCAGTATCAAGTAGAAGCCGGGCAGTCCCGCCGTCACCAAATTTTGAGCCGCCACCAGAGTTATCACGGGTCCACGCTTGGTGCAGTATCGGTCTCTGGAAATAAACGGCGTAGAGAGATCTACCTGCCGATGATTCGCGAGTTTCCGCATGTCGGGATGCCGTATGCGTACCGCTGTACATTTGGCTGCGGAGACAAGTGCCAAAATTGCGGCTACAAATATGCCTCCCAACTGGAACAAGCGTTTGAATCTGCGCAAGGGACGGTAGCGGCATTCATCTTCGAACCGATGAGTGGAGCAACTATTGGCGCGGCGGTTCCTCCTGATAATTATTTGCAATCTATCGCGGAAATCTGCGGTCGCCACGGCGTCCTCACGATTGCCGATGAAGTGATGACGGGGATGGGGCGCACTGGTCGCCATTTCGCTGTCGACCACTGGCAGGTCAGGCCCGATATTCTAGTCGCCGCGAAAGGGCTTTCCAGCGGATACGCTCCGCTCGGCGCGGTAATCGCGTCCAAAAAAGTCGTCGACGCGATTGCAAATGGCTCAGGAACATTTCTCCATGGATTTACTTACAATGCGCATCCAATCTCTCTTGCAGCGGGAAGCGCAGTCCTTTCACGAATGATTGCGCATAAGCTCGTGGCCGCTGCAGATTGCACTCTGGGCGGAAGCCCAGCCTCGGAATTCAAACGTGGGCTGGAGACACTCCGCGATTTGGAAACTGTCGGCGACGTGCGGGGACTTGGGCTGATGTGGGGAGTGGAGTTTGTAGCTGAGAAAGCTTCGAAGGTACCCTTCCCACCCGAGCGAAATTTCGCAGGACGAGTGGGCGCCAATGCGGCAAAACGCGGGGTGCTCGCCTATCCAATGCAGGGCTGCGTCGACGGAACAGCCGGAGACCATTTGCTGCTGGCGCCCCCCGCAACGATCACGCCGGAGCAGATCGCATGGTCACTTGCGGAATTACGCTCTGCGATCCTCGAAGCGCAAGCTTGAGGGCGATTCAGGCCGAGATTTTGACCACAAGCTTTCCGTAGTTCTGCCCTGCCTCGAGAAGTTTGTAGGCGTCTGAAGCCTTTTCAAGTGGAAATACCTGCCCAATCTCCGGCGCCAATTTTCCTTCCGCGATCCACGCCGAAAGCTGCTTCCAGGCAGGGCCCATGATCTCGGGTTTTTGCGACAAGTACGTCAGCCACAGTCCCTGTACGCTCGCCGACTTTGCATACATCGCGCGGATGTCAAGCTTTGGAGACTTGCCTGTAGCGGTGCCATATTGAATCACCTTGCCAAATTCACGCAGGCATCGCAGGCTCATCGCGGTGTGTTCTCCGCCGAGCATCTCGAATACTGCATCGACGCCTTCGCCTCTTGTCGCATTTTTCACGACCTCTTCGTAATTGTCTCGCTTGTAATTGATTCCGTGCTGCAAGCCAAGCTTTGCCACCCGAGCGAGTTTTTCGTCCGATGACGATGTGCCATACATCTCGACCCCGAGCGCCTTACCAATCTGAACTGC
>JASLEQ010000046.1 GCA_030151135.1 Candidatus Sulfotelmatobacter sp.
GCATATGTCGGATTACAGGAGAGCTCGATGAAGATCATCTCCATCAATGTCGCGCGCCCGCGGCTGGTCCTCTACAACGGCGAAACCATCAGCACCGGGATTTTCAAAGAGCCCATCGCCGGACCTATCACTCTCCGCACGCTCAATCTCGATGGCGACCGGCAGGCCGACCTCACCGTCCACGGTGGACCGAACAAGGCCGTCTACGCCTATCCCGCCGAGCACTACGAATTCTGGCGCGCGGAATTCCCCGGCGCCAATCTTCCCTGGGGAATGTTCGGTGAGAATTTCATGACGGAGGGTCTGTTTGAAACGGAGCTCCACATCGGAGACCGTCTGCGTATCGGCTCAGCCATTATCGTTGTCCGCCAGCCGCGGATCCCGTGCTACAAGCTCGCAGTGAAGTTCCAGCGGAGCGATATCCTTGCCCGCTTTCTCGCGAGCGGACGTAGCGGTTTCTACTTCTCGGTGGAGCAGGAAGGCACGGTGGAGGCGGGAAACGAGTTTGCACTTCTGAGTAATGAACCCGACGCGATCAGCATTGCCGCGATGAATCACCTCTTCGCTGACGACCGCTACAACCGTGACGTGCTCGACAAAGCGATCGCAACTCCTGCCTTGCCGGAAGATTGGAAAGATTATTTCCGCAAGCGGCTGCCGGGCCCAGCCGTAATGCATCGCTAGCATGCTCCGGCCGGTCACAGCCTTCCGGGGAATGGAAAATGGTAGGCTATTGGCCAAATCGGAATGGTTCAATGACCAAATCAAATTTGCAGCGTTAGCGCTGACATGATCCTCGACGCCCTCCATCGCCTCGCCAATCCTGCCACCGCTGAGCAAAGCCAATCGCTCAGCCGCGAGGAAGCCCGCGCCGTCATGTCCGACGTCCTTGCCGGAAAATGTACTGACGCTCAGATTGCGGCTCTCCTCATTGCGCTCCGCATGAAAGGGGAAACGGTCGAAGAGATCGTCGGGTTCGCCGAGGCGATTCGCTCTGCCGCCGCCCCACTCCCCATCGAACGCAACGGCCTCGAACCGCTCGCGGTCACCGGCACCGGCCGCGACGCGCTCATCGGTGAATCCGACTCGCTCATCGATACCAGCGGCACCGGAGGAGACGCCAGCGGTACCTTCAACATCTCCACCGCAACCGCGCTGGTCACCGCCGGAGCCGGAGTCCGCGTCGCCAAACACGGAAACCGCAGCATCAGTTCCAAATGCGGCTCGGCGGACGTAGTCGAGGCTCTTGGAATCAACATTCAGCTCTCGCCCGAGCGCGCCGCGCAATGCTTGAAGGAAGTAGGCATCTGCTTCCTCTATGCGCCCAACCTGCATCCCGCGATGAAGCAGGTCCAAGCGGTCCGCCGCGAGCTGCGCATGCGGACCATGTTCAACCTCCTTGGCCCTCTCACCAACCCCGCCCGCGCCAACGGACAAGTCGTCGGCGTCTATTCACTCGACCTGGTCGAGAAGCTGGCCGAAGCACTCAGCATGTTGGGATTGCGGCGAGCGCTGGTCGTTCACGGACTGGACGGTCTCGACGAAATCACGATCACCGGCGTCACGCGCATTGCCGAAGCTCGCGGTGGTTCCGTACGCTCGTACGAAGTCGAGCCAGAAGAATTCGGTATGAAGCGCGCCAGCCTGCAGGAAATTTCCGGCGGAGATGCAAAACAAAATGCCGAAATCATCCGAGCAGTGTTGGGAGGGGAACAATCTGCTCGCAGAGATGTAGTCATCTTGAACGCCGCCGCAGCCCTCGTAGCCGCGGGAAAAGCCGATCACCTGGCCCAAGCCATCCCGCAAGCAGCCAAGTCGATTGATTCCGGCGGCGCCGCCGCAAAGCTTAAAGCCCTAGCGCGCTTCGGCGCCGAGTCATAGCGCTGTCCGACTAAATGTCTAACTTCCTCCGGGCGCAGCCACCTTAAACACATTATCCTTCGTCTCGCTTTCGGGAACACTCCCATCATTCACAACGAGTTCCAAAGGAGCTGCCGGAGTTTCTACGCGCACGGTTGCCTTGCCCTTGGCCCGCACCTCAACGCGCTTAACCGATTCCCCTTTTGCCATCCGGATAATCACGGGGACCTCAGCCCCAGCCGTCCCAGTGTTCTCGACCGTAATCGTCAGCACAAACAAGGTCGGACTCGCGCTTCGGGCGAACGCCGACTCCACCTTGAAATTCGGCAAACCGTGATCATGCAAGACCCAGTCATCGAAGAACCATCCCAAATCCCGCTGTGTTTGTGCTGAGATCAAGCCGGGCATGTAAGAAGGATTTTTATCCTCCTCCGGCTTGTAGGCGGCGATCGCTTTTTTCAGCGCTGCATCGCCGACCATGTCGCGCAACATCCACCACACACTGAGCGCCTTGCTCCGGATCAATTCCTCGCTCGTGCTGTTTACTAGCGATTGCTCGGATTCCGCTTGCGATCGGGCTGCTTCATCGCCTGTCTCCATCGCACGCAATCCCGAGCGGTGCGCTGCCAGGTAATCCAGCGCCGTTGCGCGCCCTTTGTCCTGCTCCAGGTAAAGCGCCTGCGCAAAGTGAGCCAGCCCTTCGTTGATCCACGCCCTGGGAGATAAGAATGCCGCATGAGTCAACTGATGCGCCGCCATTAGTCCCACGAGTTTCGGATCAGCCGACGCAAGGGGTGTCATCAAGAAAGAGCCGCTTTCAAATGGCGCTGCGGCCGGATCAGGCACGTCTACAAGCAAAGACTTCTCGCGAGGAGCCCCAAACCAGTCTGCGATCCACGGAGCAATCTTTTCTGCGGCATCCGCATAAATCTCTCCAGCGGCGGCATGGGACGGAAGGTTAAGAACAGTAATCGACTTCCGATCGACTGCTCCAAATTGTGCGATCGCGAATGACGGCACGATTTCACCCGGCTCGCGAAAGGTACAGTCTGCCTGAGAAAATGTCCGCCGCGACATCAGTTGAGTCCAACGAAAGCAGGTCGGCTCATCGACGACGAGAATCGCGCCGCTTTCCAGATTTTCCTCGGTCAGGTTGATTTTCAGACGCGCGGTTGCGCCCGCTTCCCGCGCCTTCCACCGCTCCAAGGTCGCGAACAGACTCTCCGCCTCTGATAGATTCGCCACGTCCGTCGCGATCGGATACCAGGCGACGTGGCCGATTCCGCGAACCCCGGTAAATGAAGAATCGATCTGATCCCAGTCCGTGCTCTTTGCCGAATCCTCCGGCGCTCCAATCCTCGTGAGCCGCGTCGCGTCCAGCAGGACCACGCCTTCATACCCAATATCCAGATCGACCGTCCCATGCGGCGGGACTGCCTCCGGCAACGTCACAATTGCCTCGGACAATCTTCCAGTGTGATCGACATCCGAAGTAAGCGGCTGCGTCACGAACTGCACTGGTTTGTCTGCCGCCCGAATCGCCCGCCAGTCAAGTGAAGACGAAACCTGCAGCACCGCAATCTTCTGCGGAGCAGCCGTGTCATTGCGCAGCCTGATCTTCCCGCGCGCCGCCAGCCGGTGCTGCTCCGGTTCCACCCGCACTTCGAGATCGTAGCGTTGGATCGAGAATGCCTCTCGATCGAGAGTAAAACCCTGCACTGCCGGGACGCAGAGCACGCAGAGGCACCACAGGCCGCTCCGGGCGACCTTGTTCGGGACGAACTTCATTCTGTGTGTGATGCGTCTGCTTTGGCCCGGCGCTGCCGCACGATCTCATAAAGTACAACCGCTGCCGCCACCGACACATTCAAGGAAGGAACTTTACCGAGCATCGGGATCGACACCAGGAAATCGCACTTGCGCTTCACCAGGTCGTGCAATCCCTTGCCCTCGCCGCCCAGAACCAGAGCGCAATCCATCTTGTAATCGAGCGCGTCATATGTCTGCTTCGCACGCTCATCGAGCCCGACAGTCCAGATGTTTTTGTCTTTCAATTCCTCGATGGTCCGCGCAATGTTCGTGACCTTGGCGATCGGCAGATGCTCGCTCGCGCCCGCCGACGCCTTTGTCACCGTGCCGGTCACCGCCGCAGCCCGCCGCTCGGGAATCACAATTCCATTCGTACCGGCAGCATCCGCAGTTCGCAAAATCGCACCAAGGTTATGGGGATCTTCTACCCCATCGAGCACAACCAGTAGGGAATATTCGCCACGCTTCGCCGCGATCACATCCTCCAGATCGTTGTATTGCTTGGCGGAGGTGACCGCGACCACGCCTTGGTGCGCTGCATTTCCCGCCATCCGATCCAGTTCAGTACGCTGCAGAAATCGCACCGGCACACCGATCTTCCGGCAATCCTCGATCAAACGCTGCAGCCGGATATCGTGCCGTTCCTTGGCCATGCCGACCCACTCGAACGCCCGCCCGCGCGCTTTCAGCGCCTCGGTGACCGAATTGATTCCGTAAATGTAGTGCATGAGCGTTAAGTGTACAGCGTTGAAAACCGAACCGGAGAACCGTCAGCCCCGGTACACGACCTCGACAATCTCCCGCGGTTCCGGTCTCTCCGTATAATCCTCATTCGCCGAAGCAAATAAAATCCTTCCATCCCGTTCGACCACAAACGTCGCCGGAACCGGCAACTCCCAGCTGTCATCGCCATTGGTGAATGGGAGATTCACAAACGCACGCCGGTACACCGCCTCCTGCGCTGGCGGCACGCGATACGTTAGCCCAAACGCCCGCGCCACATTGTTCCCCGCATCCGAGAGCAACGGAAACCGCAGCTTATGCTGATCGTGCATGAAGTACGACTGCTTCACCGTTTGCGGAGAGATCGCCACCACCGACGCCCCGGCATTCTCGAGCAGCGGCAAAACAACATTCATCGCCTCCATCTGCCCCACGCAAAAAGGACACCATCGCCCGCGTATGAACAAGAGGGCCATTCTTCCTCGCGCCAGCAGATCCGCCGACCGCAAAATCTGACCATTCTGATCAGTCAAATCAAACGCAGGAGCCCGATCTCCGACGGCCAAAGAGCCAGCGGCGAGGTTCCGAGCCTTCAATTCCGATACAGCCGCTGCATGCACCGCCTGCGTTTCCGCAGGGACATACTTCACAATGAGTTCCTTGCGTTCAGCGTAGATTTCCCGCAATGGACGGAAATCGAACCCATCGGACTTCTCTTCGAGCGATCTCCATTTCATACGAATCTCTCGTGAAGCGTGCTTCCCATCCTCTTCTGAATCAGCGTCCGGGCCCCGGTATGAAAGCTCGACGGCGGGCACGATCCCATACGTCGCCGCGAAGCTGTTTTGATTCACGGCCAGGGCCAGTCTTCCCTGCGAATCGATATACATTAGCGGCTGATTCAACGGACATCGCTAAACGTCTTTACAAACCTCATCTTCAGATTCTTGTCGCCAATCCGGACCGGGACCTCTCGTTAACCACGGCCAAAAAGGCCCCGAAGCGCGCAGCGAGCCTGTGATTGTAAACAAAAACGATCCAAGACCGAAAACTCCTCAAGTCGTGCGAAGCAGTGTTTTCTTACCGATACAACGTTTGATCTCAAAGGCGCAAGCGCACTCAGCAGTTATAATGCGGTTGAGTACGATTCCGCAGCACGATTTGCCCGGAGGTTTCATGCCGCAAGCCATCCCCGAAAAATACAAAGATCTCTTCCAGAAACGAGCATTCGCCAGCCTTAGTACTCTGATGCCGGACGGCCGTCCGCAAGTCACGCCGGTGTGGTGCGACTTCGACGGTGATCATGTCATCTTCAATTCTGCTCGAGGCCGTCAAAAAGATAAAAATGTGCGCCGCGATCCCCGCGTTGCGATGGCGATCGTTGATCCCGAAAATCCCTATCGCTATCTCGAAATCCGCGGGCGCGTTGTGGAAATTACCGAGGAAGGTGCCGCTGACCACATCAACAAAATGGCCAAGAAGTACCTCGGCGTCGACAAGTATCCTTACGGGCAGCCCGGAGAAGTTCGCGTCCTGTACAAGATCAAGCCTGAACATACAACGGTGATGGGATAGCCGAGCTGCCGCCGGCGCTGCCCGGCGGTTCAGCGTGAGTCGTTGGTTAGCTTGAATTACCGTAGAAGCGCGGCGCTCTCAGCGCCGCTCCAGGATGTGTACGGTTCGGGGCTTTAGCCCCTGCGAGGCTCGAATCCGCTCCTTCAATCTCTGCTTCCTCGGCTTCGGCAACGTGAACCGGACACTGGCTGAACTGCTGGCGAGTCGCGCACAGGAACTCCGCGACCGTTACAACATTACTTATCGCATCACTGGCATTGCTTCGCGCCGTATCGGATGGATCGCCGATCCTGATGGTTTGAACTGGGAAGATGCGTGTGGCGCCGGCGTCAGCGAACGATCTGAATCTCGCAGCACACGCGACGTCAACTCCTGGCTCGCCACCGCCCAAGCCGATGTCCTGTTCGAAGCCACGTCCCTCAACGTCCAGAACGGGCAACCCGCCATTGATCACATCCGCGCCGCCCTCAATCACGGAGCTCACGCGATTACGGCCAATAAAGGCCCCATCGTTCACGCGTTCCGCGAACTGCGCGATCTCGCTTTGAACAAAGGCAAGCGTTTCCTCTTCGAGTCCACCGTAATGGACGGCGTCCCGATCTTTTCTTTGTTCGACCAACTACCCGCTATCCACCTTCAAGGGTTTTACGGAATCCTGAATTCAACGACGAACGTCATCCTCAGTCAGATGGAACAAGGCTCGACCTTCGACGAATCGCTCAAGAAGGCGCAGGAGCTCGGAATCGCAGAAACGGACGCCACCCACGATATCGACGGCTGGGATGCTGCCGTCAAAGTCGCTGCCCTCATAACGGTCCTGATGGACATTCCCGTGAACTTGGATAAAATCCAGCGAGAAGGCATCCGCGACCTGACACCGCAAGCCCTTCGCAACGCGAAGCGGGATGGATGGCCCTTTAAACTTGTTTGCCGCGCTCGGCGCACCTCTGGCGGCGTCGAAGCCAGCGTCAAACCAGAAAAGGTCCTGAGCACTCATCCCATGGCCAGGATTTCCGGGACTTCTTCTTATGTATATTTCGAGACCGATATCTTTCCTGGCTTGGCCGTCACCGAAGAAAATCCCGGCCTTTACGCGACCGCCTACGGATTACTGGCCGACTTCGTGAGGGCGGTGACAGGTTAAGATAAACAGCGGACGCTAGCCAATGCTCGTGCGACTTTCTTGCTTTCTTCTTTGCATCATGGGTCTTCCGCAAGCAGAAACAAATCAAACTATGCCCCCGCAGATTTTGGGAACATGGGTAGTGCACCGTCAAATTCCTACGAAAACCATCTCGTGCTGGAGCAAAGAAGATGCGCAGAAGCTGTTAGGGAGCGAGATCCAGTACTCCGATAAGATTTTTCGTTGGAGCAACACCACGGTCGAAAAGCCTGCCGTTGGGAGCAGAACCGTCACGGCGCAGCAGTTCCATGATGAAAATTCCGGCATCGGGCCGCGCGGGACAGAGATTACACTGCAGGAACTGGGGATCCGGGATGATTCCGTCACAGAAGTCGAAATTCAACATTCGCCCGCGCACTTATTTGCCGAAACGTCGGAGATTCCTGGAGATGATGTAATCGTAAAGAATGCCGCCACCATCGTATTTTCTGTTTGCAATACTTATTTTGAAGCCAGGCGAGTGCATAACAAATGATCACCATGCCCATCACGGAAGCCGCTCCAGCCCTTGATCTGACGTACGTTCGCTCTCAGTTCCCGTCACTGTCGCAAACGGTGAACGGCCAAGCCGCGGCATTTCTTGACGGACCCGGCGGAACACAAGTGCCAAAAGGTGTTATCGACGCGATTTCCGCGTATTTGCGTCACGACAATGCGAACACCGGCGGAGCTTACGGGACCAGCCGCAATACTGACGCGATGATCGCGCGCGCTCGCGCCGCCATGGCGGACTTTCTGAATTGCGGTGCCGACGAAGTCGCCTTCGGCCCGAATATGACTACTCTGACTTTTGCGATGTCCCGCGCGATCGGCCGTGAACTCAACGCTGGCGACGAAATCCTGGTCACGCGTCTTGATCATGACGCGAACGTTTCCCCTTGGACTTCCATGGCCGAAGATCGGGGAGTGGCGGTCCGCTGGGCCGAAATCAATGATGCCGACTGCACTGTCGACATGGCCGACCTCGCGTCGAAAATCAATGCGAAAACCAAGCTCGTGGCCGTCGGATACGCTTCGAACGCCGTCGGCACCATAAATCCTGTGAAGGAGATTGTCCGACTCGCTCACCAAGTTGGCGCGCTCTGCTACGTGGACGCCGTCCACTATGGCCCGCATGGCCTGATCGACGTCGCAGCCCTCGAGTGCGATTTCCTGGCCTGCTCCACCTACAAATTCTTCGGACCGCACATGGGTGTGCTATACGGCAAGCGCGAGCATCTGAAGCGGCTGCGCCCCTACAAAGTGCGCCCGAATACCAATGCAATTCCGAATTGCTGGGAGTGGGGAACCTTGAATCACGAGTGCATCGCAGGAATCGAAGCGTGCGTGGAGTACATTGCCGGATTGGGCAGAAGGGCTCATCCAGAGGTCAGCACGCGCCGGTCAGCGATCGAGGCCGCTTACTCGGCAATCCATGCGCATGAGCGCGGACTGCTAGAGAGAATGATGGACGGACTGAAGTCGACGCCCGGCCTTAAGATTTATGGCATTACCGATCCGTCGCGCTTCAACGAACGTTGCACGACGTTCGCCGTGAGAGTTGACGGCCACACGCCGCTCGAACTCGCCACGAAACTAGGCGATCGCGGCTTCTTCACCTGGGACGGCAACTACTACGCCATGAACCTTACCGAACATCTTGACGTGGAAAAATCTGGCGGTTTTCTCCGGATTGGCCTCGTCCACTACAACACTGCGGAGGAGGTCGATCGCCTCATCGTCGCTCTGGCAGAGATTGTGCGTGACAACAGATCGTAGGATCTTCAACTCGTAGCCGCGATTTTTACGCGTCCGTAAGACCTGCGGCGGCTGGGTACGAAGCCTCGAACTCTCACATTCGGCCTATCGCTGCCCGCTGCAGGCCCAAACAACACTTCAGCCCGGGACGCATCCCGGGCTGGTTCGGAACGAGCTGTCAAGTCCCATGCTTGAGCGATATCTACGGCCAGCGTTTCGCGGTGTCGTCCCATCCTGCCGCCCGCACCGGCTGTGGCGCAGGAATCGCGGAGGCTGCAGGCACCGGGATGCGCGCGTTCTGTGGCCCGTTCACGGCAGTCGGCAGCGCCGGCTTCACCATCTCGGCCACGCCCTCTTTCTCTTCCGACAGCAATGGAGCCACCAGTCGCAGCGCCTCCACTTCCTTCTCCAGCCGCGTCAACTCCATCTCTTTCTGCCGCAGTACTTCGTAAACATTTTTCATAGTTTGGGTACCCGTACAGAATGTTTCGGTTCGAAAACCTTCCCCCGAAATGTAGCAGAGTTGCCCAAGTTGTCAAGATTTTCTCAGGTTCCGAAGATGTACTTTCCCGGTGTCGCGAAGCCTTCCGGGGCGCCTGTTTAGCGCAAGAAGTAAACGGCTGAGGCAGCCGTCGCCATAACAAGAAGCACGATCACCAGATACTTATTCCTGGCAAGCCACGTTTGTGAGGGGGCAATGCCTGAGCTCAATGTGAACTCAGCCGGGCCTGCACTTAAAAAGCTTTCCGAAGGCTGATTCAACTTTGATTCCCCTTCGGATATTCCAGAGTCTCGCAGCCCACTTTTAACCGAGGCTGGCAGGGCGGCAGTGGTGGATTCAGTCGTGCTGACGCTCGGGCCTGACGCGGTAACTTTCGCCGTTACAGGAGCTGCCGGTGTTCCGGCCATCTTTGGCGTAGTAGACACAATATCAGCGACTGGCAGTCGGCCCGGCTGTGGCCGGAGCTGCCCCCTCCACTTCTTCTCCTCGCATTCCACGCACAGCGAACGTCCGGCCGAGACCGGAAATCCGCATGCGGCACACTTGCGCAGGTCGCGCAGCACCGGAGGCACATGGCTTTGATCGGTATTGGGAACCGTGATCGACTCCGCATCAGAATCGACCGGCGCCGACCAGAACACAGGCTTTTTCGCTGAACCCAAAGCCGGAAGCGCAGGCGAGTTCGGGGAAAACGCCGGTGTCGACTTACTATTCGTTGCCTGCAACGGCATGCCACTGACGGCAGGGCTCAGACGACCGCTCTCTGAAACTGCACTACGCTCGCCTGGAATGATGTCCGCAACAAATTGTCCTTCCTGCCCATCACCGCTGCCCGCAATTCCGGCGGCCGCAGCCTTGGCTCTTTTCTGGTCAAGAGAATCGGGTGCGGTTTGCGCCAGCCGGATGGCGGCCTCTACCATCTCACTCAGCCGCTGCACGGCCGAAAGATCGCGTTCCCCAAAGGCGTTCGCCCGGGCCGAGAAGATCTCAAATACTCCAAGTACTTGATCGTCATTCACCACGGGCATCACGACTACCGACGCGATACCGAGTTCCCGGCAAATTTCGCGATTCATCCGCACGTCGCTCAGCGCGTCATCGCACCGCAAAGCGTGTTTGGTTCGGACGCTCTCGCCCGACAGGCCAAACTCGGTCGAGAGCAACGCGCCCAGCTGTGGAGCATTCGTCCCGGAGCTGGCGCGGCAGAGCATGTCTTTCTTTCCATCGCGTCGTAAAGCGATCGCCGCCCCGCTGGCACCCGTGATGTACTGCGCGCGATTCGCAAGCAATTGCAGGGCAGCATCCAGATCGCGCTGCGCCATCTCGGTCAAAGACGGTGCACGATTGCTCAACAGCGGCGAGGGCGCCGATCTGTGCGAGCTTTGCGTTGTGCTTCCCTGTTCCACGCTGGAGTAAGGAGAATCCGAGTTGAGGTAACCAAAAACGTGGTTACCTATGGAGTCTCACCCGTCGAAAAAGCAGTGTCAAGATTCCCTGCGCGCAAAGGTGCTACGTCCAAAGTGCGCGGGCCATCCATGATGGTGTTCGCGGATCAATTCTGGAAGGATAGGTTACGAGCTATTAGTCTCGGACAGCCATTTTCCGCTGCGTCCGTAGTGCCGCCTGGGCTAGACGGTTCGCTTCCACATTGAACTCACGTCGGACGTGCGAGATCGAGAACGCCAGCGAACGCGCCAGCTTTCGGCACGTCCAGTGCAAGGAGTACAGGCGCGGGCTGCGACACTGGTATTCGCCGGTCATCTGCCGCACCACTACTTCCGAATCCGAATAGACGTGGAGTTTGCGAGCTTTGCGCGCAACCGCGTATTGCAGCGCCTCCATCAGGGCCGCATATTCGGCGACATTATTGTCTTGATTTCCGATCCACTTGGCGATTCGGACCGGGCCGTCCGCGCCACCACTGATCACCACGCCAATACCCGACGGCCCAGGATTTCCCAGGCACCCGCCGTCCACATAAGCTACAAATTCTGGCATCGCTTGGTTATGGTGATAGGCCTTGCGAGTCTTTCTATCTTTCATTTGAACGATGCGCTGATCTCTTTGCGCCGTCAAGACGATTATTTGATTCCCTTTCATCACTTTGCGGTTTACTCGATCGCTGTGCATCTTATTGTGCAAAACCCGGAATAATTCGTAGGCGCTGTGCATAACTTTCAGGAATGCAGCAATTTGCAATTCCTGATATTCACAGCTTCGGCGCGATCGACTGCACCAATAGTTTGCGTTGACTTTTCCGGGTACTCTGGTAACTTTGCATTCGTCGACGGTCGAAAGGGTTGGCACAATAAAATGAGCCAGTCCAAAGTAGACTGAGTGATTAGCCGGGCGAGGCGACTCGCACGGTGACCGGACCCGAAAAAACCGACGGATCTGCGAGGTTCAGTCGGGGTTCGGAACTGCGAAAGCAGTGATCGCATCAAGGGGCTGTGACGGTACATGCTTCCACGTCGTTAACTCCCTCGCAGGAGTTGGCGGCTAGAGCATAACCAATGTCACGGCCCTTTCAATTTTTGCCGGCTTTCGACAAACCTCCGGCAACATCACCAGTTCATTACGCGGAAGTTCCCATCACGCACACTTGGCTAGAATGAACCCTGCCGCACCCGCGAGCACTTTGACTCCTTCCAGTTCTTCCGGAGCCGGTGATCGGGGCTCTCGGAAATAAGTCCCCAAGGTCCCCAAGACCTTGCCATTCGCGCCCTTGATCGGCATGCTCCACGCCCCCACGAAGCCCAAGGCCAGCGGCAGATGGCGTAGTTCGGCCCATTTGTCATCCGAGCGGAAGTCACCGGTTACAACCACGGATCCTGTCGCCGCGGCTGCCGAACAAGTTCCCACTTGCGGGTTAGGCTTCAACCGGTCAATCGCTTTCAGGTAATCCGCCGGCAGGTTGGGCGAAGCACCGTTGCGCAGCAGCCCTTCACGATCCAATACCAGGATGGAACACACCGCTCCCTTGCCCGACACGTGCTCTGCCGCATTCGCGATCATTGTAAGAATGTTGTCTCTCGACTCGCCGCGATCCAGCATCGCGCGCGCCAGATCGGCCGCGCGGGTAGCTAACTCGTTGATCCCGCTGAGAGCATGAGTTGTTGCCGGATTCTCGGATTCTGATTTCATGATGTTCTGTGATCGCCCCTGAGATTGCATCTATTATAAGTCTCAGCATCACATTGCGACTCTAGGCCTTCGCAAATGCGATACTTTCCGGCGGTTTCCAGCGCCAAACTTTACCAACCCCTTTCTGGACCCAGCAAACGATTTGCTTTCGAGATACCTTACGAAAGAGTAGCGATCGTCCCGGGTTGTCGGCAGGCATGGACTACGCGGAAAGTTGTTCCGATTTTT